>NZ_JBSFEO010000013.1:0-224643 GCF_053594475.1 Embleya sp. NPDC001921 | reverse complement strand
GTCGGCCTGGGCGCGGTCGCCCTCCTGGTCGGCGGGGTCGGAGTGGCCAACACCATGGTCATCTCCGTCCTCGAACGCCGCCAGGAAATCGGACTACGCCGAGCCCTGGGCGCCGGACGCGGCCAGATCCGCCTCCAATTCCTCACCGAGGCGGTGACACTGTCCGGCATGGGCGGCGTCGCCGGCGTACTGCTCGGGTTGATCGTCACCAGCGGCTACGCCCACGCCCAGGGATGGCCACTGGTACTGCCGTGGCCGGCCATCCTGGGCGGCGTCGCGGCATCGGTCGCGATCGGCGCACTCGCCGGCCTGTACCCGGCCGGCCGCGCGGCACGACTGCCACCGACCGAGGCGCTGAGTTCGGGCTGAGGGCGAGCGTGAGGTGGGTCCGAGGTCGCGCACGTGCTCGACGCAGGAGGCTTCGATGTCGGAGGGCGCCGTGACGGGCGTGTACCGGCAGGCGGTGCCGGCGGTGCGCCAGTCGAGGTGGCCGTCGGTGGTGATCGACGCCGTGAACACTCGGTCGTCGACAACGGTCACCCGGGCATCGAATCGTCGTTCGCCGATCAGGGCTTGGAGGCAGTGGATCGTGCCGGCGATCGCGCTCAGGTCGTCGATGCGGCACAGGCGGGTGGTGGGGACGAATGTGGTGTGGCGCTGGGTGAGCGCCTTGACCACCACCAGGTCGTCGCGCTCCTCGATGAAGGCGCGTGCGACGGCCGGATCGCGGTCGCCTGGAACTCCCTGTCCAGGCGGCCGGGGTCCAGACGCCGGACGGTGGCGTGGCCGTCGAGGTGTGACACCACCAGGTCGGCGGTCAGGTCGGTCTCGGCGGCCACGACCACGACGGTGGGGTGGGGTCAGTCATCTGCCTTGAGCCCGGAGGGCTCCTGGGTGGAGGTGTAGTCCGCGACCAGATCCGGGTCCGCTGTGCGGACGAGCAGGGTGCCGTCGGCGACGACGTTCGCGCACAGGTCGGGGTCGTAGTGGTGGTCCGGCAGCGGAGGCGGACCGCCGGTGGGGGCCGCGAGGCGGCGGGTCAGCAGCAGAGGTATGGCCATGTCGAACCTTTCGGATGGGTCTGGACGTTGCCGCGCTCGCTCACCGCCAGGTTCGGCAGCCCGTCGATCAGGCGCTCGTTGCGCCGATTCGGTGCCGGCAACTGTTCGTGCGCCTCGACGATTGTTCGCGCGTCTCGACGATGTCCTGTGGCGAGTGCGGGTCGACCAGGCCGATCTCGATCACCGTGCGCTGTTGCTCTCTTCGGGTCGCGGGAAGTGGGAAGGCGTGGGGGGTCGAACCGGGAAGGCGTGGGAGCGAACGGCGAATGGTCCGGGTTGGCGGACTTGAACCGTCAACACCTCCTGTTTATACGCGAGTTCGCGTTACCACCGGATAACCGTTTCGGGTAACGGCCGGGTAACCCGCGGCCGCGCAGAGCCGCGTAGACCTGTCGTCGCCCCCGCCAAGGCCCCGGGGTTGCCGACGGTGGTCTGGTCTTGTCCTGGCTACGGCAACGGCAACGGCCGGCGTGATCCGGTGACAGGCACGCACTGTTCGGTCCGGATGCACTTCCCACCGGGCGTGCAGCGGGCGCCCCGGCGCAGCCTGCCCGACGGCAGTGGTGTCTCCCGTGGGCATGTCGTCGAGCCCGATGCGGATCCTGCGTCGTGGGTGGAAGTTCCGACGCCGGACGGCAAACGTGTCACGGCCGTTGCCACCGCCCCGAACGAGCAACCGGGTGACATCCACGACTGGCTCGCGGCGGGTCAACGGACTCGCACTCGGCCCTCGGTGAACCGAGCGAATGCCTGGTCGATGTCCGAGATCGGCGAACGGAGCGCCTTCTCCGGAATTCCCAGCATGCCCTTGGCGCGGAACATCCTGGCTCTGGCGCGGCGCTCGCGTGCGCCGGCGGGAAGTTCCACGACGACTCCCGGCGAGGTCGCGGTGACCCCGGCGGCGAGATCCAGCACGAGCCCCGACCGACCGAATCGACGCACAAGGCGAACACCCGCGAGCGCCGACCACGGCACCAGGAACGGCCCGAGAAGCGAGTTGGTCGTGCACCACACACCCTCGGCCGACATGCGCATCGCCACCGGAGGAAGCCCGTTCGCCTCCCACGTCGCGCGTCGACGCCGCACCTCGAGGAGCTGCGACCGCCCGGCAACGATCAGCAACGGCCCGGAGACCCAGGACAGCAGCAACGGATACACGGCCGCGAACGGGAGCCCAAGGCCGAGAACAGCCACGAGGGGCATCATGACGATGAGCGCCCCGCCGGACAGCGTGACCCAGGCGCCCGCGCGATGGGCGCGCAGGATCTTGGCCCGTGAACGCGCCAGCCAGGCGTGGTCGATCGCGACCGCGTACTCCGAGGGCTGGGGCTCGACTTCCGGTTCGGGCAACATAACCTCAGTATCGCCTGCGCGTTCGACCAACCAACTTGGCTCCGCCCGAACGCCACTGGACTCGGCGGGCGTATGCCGGTGTCGCGGCCATGGGGGACATTGGCTCAAGACGGGTCTGGGCGTAGCAATCGTCGATCCACACCCACACCCACACCCGCGCCCGCACGGAGAGTGCGGCAGCGAGGGCGTCCGGTCTCCGTGTTCGCACACCGAGACCGGACACCCTCACCTCATGCCCGCGGGGATCCCTTGGATCAATCGTCCAGGGGCCGTGCAACAACGGCTGAGCACACGGTCGGTGGTGACGTGACCGGGCGCACGGCGATCACGCCGGTTGGAGTTGCGGTTCCGGTTGCTCCGCCGGTGCGGCCTTCGGGTCCCACGCATTGGTGGTCCGCACGTAGGCGTAGATGACCGAGGTCATCGCCAGAATAAGCAGTGGTCCGAACACCCACGGATACCTGGCCATTTCCATCGGCAGATAGCGGTACGACACCAGGAGCACCGCGAAAACCGTCGCGCCGTAGATGACCAGACGGATTCCTTGCCAGTCCCAGCCACGGTCGAGCGAGCGCATCGCAGTCTCGATCGTGAGCGCGAAAACCACACCGGCCACGAGGTCCACGCCGTAGTGGTAGCCGAATCCCAGCGTGGCCGCGAGCGTGGCAATCAGCCAGAACGTTCCTGCGAATCGGATAAACCGCGAGCCCTTGCGAGAGTGAACGAAAATTATGGTAGCCCACGCTGTGTGCAGGCTGGGCATGCAGTTGCGAGGAGTGATCTCGTCGAACTGCATCGAGACTGGCGTACTGATCGACGGCCGCGTGTTCGGCCACAGGTCGGCCAGTGCCCAGGTCCCCCCGTCGGGGCCGTAGGCGAAGACCGGTCCGACCACCGGGAAGAGCATGTAGATGCTCGGCCCGAGCAGGCCGATGGCCAGGAAGGTGCGCACCAGGTGATGGCCCGGGAAGCGGCGCTCGACCACTACGTTTCGCAGTTGGTACAGCGCAACGATGGCCGCTGCCAGCGGAAGCTGACCATAGACGGTGCCGAGGACCTCGGAGCTGATCGGGTCGGTGGCCGCGACCATCCGGCCGGCCAGCCACGACGGGTCACCCAGCGCGTGATCGGCGGTCGCCACGTACTGGTCGAGCACGGCCGGGCGGGTCTCCGACGTGATGAGCAGCCAGGTGGCGCCGGTCTTGTGGCCTGCCACCAGCAGCAGTCCCAGTCCGGCGCCCTTCAGCATCAGGACGCGTTCCCGGCCGGTGCGGCGCGTGAGAGCAAAGACCGCACAGCCAAAAATCACCCACAACGCGCCGTTGCCGTAGTTCATCCTGGCGTCGACCACCCACCGCACCAGCCAGAAGGCGATGTCGATGCCGATTGCCGCACTCACCGCGATAAACCGTTGCCGCCAGGTGAGCACCACCATCATCAACGTCAAACCGGCATACAGCAGCTGCCCCGAACGGGGAGCGAATATCACCTCGCGCGCCTGGCCGGTGATCGGCCCCGGTAGGCCGTAGCCACGTGCGAACGCCTCCATGGTGACGAGAAATCCGAGGACCGCCACACCCACTGCGGCCCACCGAATCGCCTGCGGCCGGCGCTGCACGGCGACCATGGTTCTGCGACTTATTCGCGAAAATATTCGCGGTATTATGAATGTCAATTACTTGGCCAATTTGTTAGATTCTAGTAACAGATCAAAGTCCACCAGCGCGCCGAAGCCGCGCTCCATTATCACGTCCACGGCCTACCCCGGGTTCTTGGGGGTGTTCAACGCACATCAGTTGCAGATCCCAGGCTGTTCATCACGTTTTGTCCACGACCGGACGGGTCCGGTCGATCGCAATCGCGCAGCGCGGTGTTCGCGGCGTTGCCGCCGGTCGGGGAGCCGGCGTGGATCGCGTCGCCGAGCAGCGTGACCGGGCCGGACGCCCAGCGCTCACCGGGCTTGACCACCCGGATAGCGGAAATGCTGCGAGTCGGCGAAGGAATCCTGGCGATCCCGCTGCCGAGGCCCGGCCCCATCCCGGCGGGCCGAACCCGCCACCCGATCCCCGCACGATCCACCGAGCCCTACCGCGCGGCCCTACCGCGCGGCCCTACGACTGGGCCGGTTCCTTGCGGGGCGCGACCAGCACGGGCCGGTCCGGCAAGGCGAGTTCGACGCGTGATCCCACCGGGAGCGTGCTCGCCGTGTGCGAGGGGACGTCGACCTTGACCGTCGCGCCGGCGGCCGGGCGCACGCTCAGGCGGGTGACCGCGCCCAGGAAGGCAGCGCCGAGCACCTGCGCCGAGCCGTCCGCCGCGGCCGCCACCTCGATCGACTCCGGGCGCACGAGCACGTCCACGTCGCCGTGCACGCCCTCGCCGTCGATCGGCAGGGTGCGGCCGAGGACGCGGACCACCGCGCCGTCGGCGTGGGCGGGAATGCGGCTCATCACACCGACGAATTCGGCGACGAACGCGGTCGCTGGACGGGCGTACAGCTCGGCCGGCGGGGCGCACTGTTCGAGTCGGCCCGCGTTCATCACCGCGACCCGGTCGGCGAGGGAGAGCGCCTCCTCCTGATCGTGTGTCACGAACAGTGTGGTGATGCCGAGTTCCTGTTGGAGTCGCCTGATCTCGTCGCGCAGGGTCGACCGCACGCGCGCGTCCAGTGCCGACAGCGGCTCGTCGAGGAGCAGCACGCGCGGGCGCAGCGCGAGAGCCCGGGCCAGTGCGATGCGCTGCTGTTGGCCGCCGGAGAGTTGGTGCGGATACCGGTCGGCCTGGTCCGGCAGGCCGATCAGGTCCAGGAGTTCACCGGCGCGGGCGCGCCGCTCGGCGCGACCCACACCGCGCATCCGCGGACCGAACGCGATGTTGTCCAGCGCGCTCAGGTGCGGGAAGAGGCTGTACGACTGGAAGACCATGCCCGCGTCGCGTCGGTGCGCGGGGACACGGGTGATGTCCTCGCCGTCGACGAGCACCACGCCCTCGTCGGGATGTTCGAAGCCCGCGACCACGCGCAGTGCGGTGGTCTTGCCGCATCCGGACGGGCCCAGGAGGGCGAGCAGTTCGCCCCGGCCGACCGTCAGGTCCAGGCCGGCCAGGGCCCGCACGTTGCCGAAGGAGCGCTTCAGGTCCCGGAATTCGACGATGGCACCGGTCTGCCTGCCGGTCTCGGCAAGGAGCTCGGGTTGGTCGAACGTCATGGTCACGAGGTCTCCGAAGGGGTTTTCGTCCGGGCGCTGCGCGGCCGGCCGGCGGTGGCGAGTGCGAGCAGCAGTACCCAGGTGACGAGCAGGCCGATCACCGACACGGCGACCGACATCTCGGCCTGCGAGCCGCCGATGCCGACGATCCACACCGCGAAGGGGCGGTAGCCCAGGATCGCGGCCACGGTGTACTCGCCGAGCACGAGCGCCAGGGTCAGGAACGTGGTGTTGAGCAGTGCGCCGCGCAGGTTCGGCAGGACCACCCGGAGCACCGCGCGCGGCAGGTTCGCGCCGCATGCGCGCGCCGCCTCGACCAGTACTTTCAAGTCGATCGCGGCGAGCCCGCCGTCGAGCGCGCGATACGCCAGCGGCAGCGCCATCAGCGTGTAGGCGAGCACGAGTACGACGGGGAAGTCCGGATCCTGGATGGCGATGAACGTGTCGTACAACGGGGTGTCGGTCAGGTGGTCCGGGCCCCAGCGCAGCACCGTGCCGATCCCGGCGACCAGCGCGATGGCGGGTACCACCAGCGGCAGTGAGCACACCACCTCGACCACCCAGCGCAGCCGCGGCGCGGTCAACCGTACGGTGATCAGCGCGGGTACCAGCAGCAGCAACACCAACGCCACGGTGGCGGCGGCCAGTTCGAGGGTGAGCGTGAGGCTCTCCAGGAAGCCGTCGGCTCCCAGGATCCCGGTGTACGCGTCGAAGGTGATGCCCTGGCCGGGCACGTCGACGCTGAAGACCACCGAACACACCATCGGCAGCAGGAAGTACGTCCCGGCGATCACCAGGACGACGGCCCGCGACCAGCGGATCCGGCCGCGCGGTACGGCTAGTCGAGCCATCGGGCACTCCGGCGCTGAAGGGGCAGATGAACGGCGGTGACCAGGCCGGCCACCACGACCATGTCCAGGCTGAGCGCGAGCGCCACGTTGCCCTGGTCGACCAGGACGTTGCCGGACAGTGCGTCGGCGATCTGCATCGTCACCAACGGCACGGAACTGCCGACCATCGCGGCGGCCGTCGCGTAGGCGGCGAACGCCGAGCCGAAGAGCAGCACGAATCCGCCGAGCAGCGCGGGGGTCAGGATCGGCAACGCGACGTGCACCCAGTAGCGGAGCACGTTGGCCCCGTTGTTGCGTGCCGCCTCGCGCCACTGCGTGCGCAGTCCGTCGAGGGAGGGGGTGAGGATGAGCACCATGAGCGGGATCAGGAAGTAGAGGTAGACCACGGACAGTCCGGTGAAGCTGTAGAGGCTCCAGCCGTGCTCGGTCAGGTCGAATCTGCCGGTCACCACGCCGGCGTTGCCGAGCGTGGCCACGAACGCGAACGCGAGCGCGACCCCGCCGAAGTTGGCGAGCACGCCGGACGCGGTCAGTACGGCCTCGCGGACGAAGCGAAAGCGTGCGGTCACCACGGTGTACGCGATCGGCAGCGCACATCCGGTGGCGATCAGCGCGGTGACCGCGGACAGCTTCACGCTGCCGATCAGCGCGGTCAGGTAGGCGCCCCGCACGGACGCGGACATGTTGGCGCCGGTGGCCTGGACCCCTTCGGGGGCGGTGGCGGGTGTGGTGAAGGCGCCGAAGACCATCGCGGCCGTGGGTACGCCGAAGACCACGGCGGCGAACAGCAGCAGCGGCGCGACGCCGAGCCAGTGCGGGGCGTGCCGCCGCCGGGGCCGGGCCGCGCTCCGCTCGCGCGAGGCGAGTGGAGGCGCGATCCGGACCGCGGCGGGGGCGCCGGCGTCGGAGAGGTCGGTACTCATCCGGCGACTGCCTGGCCCCAGCCACCGGTGAGGACCTTCTTGGCCTTGTCGACCTGGTCCGGGGTCGGGAAGACCGGGGCGCCGGCGCCGGGCACCGCGGGCAGCTTCGCCGCGAAGCCGGCGTCCAGCGTGCCGGCCTCCTTCATGGCGCCCATCAGGGCCGGGCGGGCATAGCCCTTGAGCCACAGGTTCTGGCCCTCGGGGCCGTACAGGAATTCCTGCCACAAGCGCGCGGCGGCCGGGTGCGGTGCCCACTTCACGATCGCCTGCGAGTAGTACTGCGCGTAGACGCCGTCGGCGGGGATGTTCACCTGCCAGTCGACACCCTTGGACTTGAACTCGTCCGCGTAGCCCGCGTTGAGGTAGTCCCAGTCGATGCTGATCGGCGTCTCGCCCTTTTGCACGGTGGCCGGGGTCGACTCGACCGGGTTGAAGTTGCCGTTCTTCTTGAGCTTGGCGAAGAAGTCCAGACCGGGCTGGATGTCGTCGAACGAGCCGCCGCCCGCGAGGGCCGCCGCGTACACGCCACCGAACGCCGAGCCGGACTTGGTCGGGTTGCCGTTGAGCGCGACCTGGCCCTTGTACTGCGGCTTGAGCAGGTCGGCGAACGTCTTGGGACACTCCTTGATCCGCGCGGCGTCGCAGCCGATCGAGATGTAGCCGCCGTAGTCGTTGAACCAGCGGCCCTGGGCGTCCTTCTGCGGCTCGGGGATCCTGTCGAACGCGGCGACCTTGTACGGCGCGAGCAGATCCTGCTTCGCGGCGCTGAGCGCGAACGCGTTGCCCAGGTCCACCACGTCGGGCGAGCGGTCCTGGCCCTTGCGCTGGGTCACCGCGTTGATCTCGTCCTGGGAGGTCCCGTCGGGGTTCTCGACCTCGACCTTGATGCCGTACTTCGCCTGGAAGGCGTCGATCAGCGCGCCGTAGTTGGCCCAGTCGCGGGGCAGCGCGATCGCGTTGAGCCGGCCTTCCTTCTTCGCGGCGGCCACCAGCGCCTCCATGCCGCCGAAGTCCTGGACGGACGTGGCCGATGCCGCGTCCTTGGCTCCGGCGGATGCGCCCGGCGCGGCGGACGTGCCGGCCGCGGGCTTCTTGTCGGACGCCGAGCCGCACGCGCTCAGGGTGAGCGCGGCCACGGCAAGGCCGGCGACCAGTCCGGTCGCACGAACGCGGAGCACTGTCACGGGGTTCTCCAGGAGCTTGGGAGGGGTGCCGGAGTTGGCTGTACAACTTGGTCAAGTACGCCCGACCCCGATGTCCGCGACGTGAACGCAGCGGCACGGGCGTGCGAGGTTCCCGGGAAATGGGCGTGCGGCCCGGCGGGCTCCCGACGAACGGGTAGGGTCGCCACGGCCGGACGTCCCGGCATGGGAATTCGGGGGGTGACGATGGGGGTTCAGGGCGAGGCGCGGTATCGGCAGGTCGCGGCCGATCTGCGCGAGGCGATCACCACCGGCAGATACGGCTCGGGCGGCCGGTTGCCCGCCGAGGGCGACCTCGCGCAGCACTACGGCGTCTCCCGCGGCACGGTGCGCCACGCACTGGCGGTATTGCGCGCGGACGGGATGGTCACATCGCGACGCGGCACCCGTCGGGTGGTCCTGGGGGCCGCCCGGACGCAGAGTTTCGCCGAACTGCTCAGCTTCACCCGCTGGGCGCGCTCGATCGGCGAGGAGCCCGGCGGGCGGACCGTGGCGGTGGAGCCGGCGGCAGGCGATCCGGGCGAGTGCGCGCAGTTGGCCCTGGAACCGGGGGCACGGGTGTACCGGGTGCTGCGGCTGCGGACGCTCTCGCGGGTGCCGGTGATGATCGAGCGCACGGTCTACCCCGAGCGGATCGGGGCCTTGGTGCGGGGCTTCCCGGTCGACGCGGTCTCGCATACCGAGCCGCTGGAGGAGTTGGGCGTGTTGTTCACCGACGCCGACCACACGATCGATCAGTGGCCGGCCGACGCGGAGGACGCCCGCCTGCTGGGTTGCCCGCCGGGCACGTCGCTGCTGCGCGAGAGGCGCCGCACGACGGACCCGACGGGCGTGCCCGTGGAGTGGTCGCAGGATCGTTACCTCCCGGGCACCGTGGCCTTCACGGTGCACAACTCGGTGGCCACGACGGCGCTGTCCCGTCGGCGCGGCTGACCGAGCCGACTGCGGACGATCCGGCCGCGGGCGCATCATCGGCCCGGCCGGCGCTTGGGGGCGCGCACGCCGGGCCGACGGTTCACGGCAGCAGGATCCGGGTCAGCAGCGGCCGGAAGTGGGCGAAGTCCGGGACGCGCGCATCGGCGTCCTTGGCCGCCTCGTCCCAGCGCCGCACCCGCACCGCGTCGACCGCGTACGGCCCTGCCGCGAACGCCTGTGCCTCGGCCTCGCCCATCGGGCCGCCCTGCACACCGAGCGTGTACACGGACGCGTCCGACAGACGCGCCGCGTAGCCCGGCTCGGCGGCGCACAGGTAGCGCTTCGCCGCCACGTGCAGCCGGATCGGCTCGGTCACCTCGGGCCCGAACCGCCGCGCGAGCCGGTCCGCGCCGGTGTGGCTGTGCCGGTTGTCCTCCCCCGCCATCAGGTCGCGGCCGGTCAGCGGCCCGTGGAAGTGGCCGATATCGTGCAGCAGCGCGGCCGCGATCAGGTGCTCGGGCGCGCCCTCGGCCTCGGCGATCGCCCCGGCCTGGAGCATGTGTTCGGCCATGCTGACCGCCTCGCCGAGGTATTCGCCCGCACCCTGGTCGGCGAACAGGTCGGCGAGTTCGTCCAGGATGGCCGTGTCGATCCCCCGACGGTCCGTCATGACGCTTCTCCCGTCGTGTGGTCGAGGACAGCCAACGTGCTTGCCAGACCGTCCAGGTCGGCGTAACAGCCTTGAAGGCGACGCCTGCCCGCACCGTCGAACGCGGTGCGCGCGTGCAGGACCCGGGTGTTGTCGAACACCACGCAATCGCCCGGCTCCAGCCGCCGCGTCAGCATCAGTTCGGGCCGGGCCAATATCTCGGCGAAGGCGCGATAGGCCGCGTAGAACTCGGCGAGTTCGTCGGCCGACAGCCGCAGTGTGCCCATCGAGCGGTTGTTGAAGCGCACCTCGCGGATGCGACCGGTGTCGTTCGCGCCGATGATCGGCCGGTGCGCCCGCAGTCGGGTGTGCGCGTCCCGGAACTCGAACGGCACCGATGTGCGCACCAACGCCCGGTACGCGTCCGGCTGTTCGGCGCGCAGCAGCGCGGCGGCCCGAAACCCGTCGACGAAGCCGGAGTCGCCGCCGGCGGCCTCGTTGGCCAGGCAGTGCAGGAGTTGCAGGGTAGGCACCGGATCGCGATACGGGTTGTCGGTGTGCGGAGTGATCCGTACCGAGGTGAAGGCGAGGTTGTTGGGCCGATCCTCCACGCGGACGTCGAAGAGCCGACCGTAGTTGGTCTCGCGAACGAAACCGAACGTTGCGGCCACCGCGAGGACTTGCCCCTCCACGCACGGAACGCCGCGCAGCAGCGCGAGCCCGAGCCGTTGCACGGCGGTCAGTGCCGGCGCCGGGTCGTCCGCGTAGTCGTTCCAGGCGAACTCGAAGCGCGGCGCGTCCATTTCCGCGGCCTCCCACAAGGACTTGCCGTCCTCGCTCCTGGGATCCGGCTCGGCGGGTGCGTGGAGCCACGTGCGTGCGTAGACGGACCGGTGCCCGTCGGGTGCCCATACGATCTCCACGTCCGAGCCGTGCTCGCGGACCTCGGCGACGCTCGGGTCGAGCGGCAGGTCGGTGATCTGGAACAGCTTCTGCCCGGTTCGCGGGTCGCGGCACAGCGGGCAGGGGCAGTTGTCCCGCAACCACACGGCGGGCAGGCCGCCGATGTCCGGGGCAGTAGCCATGGGCGTCTCCTTGATCTCAACGGGTGCGCAAAGTTGTCTGTACAACTTCCCTCGGGGTCACCGTCGCAGGGCTGCGTGAGCACGTGGCGACGAGCGCGTGACGCCGGCATGAACAGCGCATCCCGCCCGGCCGGGCCGCCCCGTCGAACCGGCGGCCACGCCGCGTCCCGAGGGGGTGCGACAGCGGGGGGGCAGCCGTGGCCGTGTCGTCAACGGCGACGTCGGCCGGCACTCGCCGGACCGTCTCGGGTGATGTGCGCACGTTGCGTGAAGAGTGTTGATCGCGTTGTGTCGTGACATGACCAGGCGGCGAACTCTCGTTGTCCTGAGGGGGAACTCTCTTTGCGAGGCGGCGCGGAATTCGCCCAAAGAAGTAGCGTCCGCCGCATGACATGGATTCGTGGGGTGACCGAGAGAGGTCTTGTGCCGCTCGTCTTCGATTCGGGAGTCGGCGTGCGGTCCGGATCGGCGCACGGGTCGCCGCAGCACGTCGAACCCGTCGTCTCCTCGAAGGACGGAACCACCAGCGGGGGCTGATCGTTCAGCGTGGCCTGCTCCCCGGAGCAGGCCGGCGCCTGTGCGTCCGGCCTGCCGACCGCCCGGTGCCCGATCAGCGCATCGGGCGTCACCGGCGACCCCGGAGTATGTGGCGATGTCGAACCGGTGTGAGGCGGCGACATCGACACGTCGGACCTCCGCGCCGCCGAAGCGGAGCGGGCTGCTCCACCGATAGGCACCTCCACGCACGCCCAGCGGGCTGCCTTCCCCGGTCGGGGAAGGCAGCGCGCTGGGCACCGTCGATCGAAAGAGTCACTGTGAAATCCCTTGCGGCGGCCCGATTCCGGGCACTGCGTCCTCTACTCGTCGGCCTCCTGGCCGCGCCGACGGCGCTCCTCGCACTCGCGGGCACGGCCCAGGCACACCCCTTCGGCACCCCGCCGGTGGCCCGCGTCACGGCCGAGGGCACGACCGTCGACGTCATCTGGTCGGCCGCGTCGGACGATCTGGCCGTACTCGGCGACACGGCCCGGGCCCAGGCGGTGTCCCAGGCCCAATACCTGGGCGCGCACATCAAGGTGAGCCAGGGAGAAACGGCCTGCCGACTCGACGAGGCAAACACCGAACGCCTTGCCGACCACGGCGCCCGACTGCGCTACGGCTGCCCCCACCCGGTCGGCACGATCAGCCTGTCCATCACCGCACTGTCGGACGTCGACCCGAAATACCGCACCATCTCCGTGACCCCGACCGGCACCGGCGGCCTGCACACCGCGAACGCGCCGACGCGCACACTCGCCGTCGGCCCCTCGAACGCCGACCACTCCGTCGACACCGCAACGCCGCACGGACGTGGCACCGTCTGGACCACGGACCTGGCCGCACTGCTGGACCACCGTGCCGCGCTGCCCCTGGCGCTGCTCGTCGCCGCGCTCGTGGGGGCCTTCCACGCCTGCGCCCCCGGCCACGGGAAAATGCTCGCGGCAGGCTTCCTCCTCGGCGGTCGCGCCCGAGCGCGACACGCGCTGTGGCTGGGCGCCATCGTCGCGGCGATGCACACCGCCTCGGTGGCCGCGCTCGCCGTCGGGTGGTGGCTCGCCGCCGAGAGCGCCCCGGACGTCGCCGCCCTGACGGACTGGCTCCAACTGGCCGCCGCACTCGTCGTGGTCGGCGTCGGAGTGAACCTCCTACGACACCACCGATCCGCCCCCACCCACCGACACGACCACACGCACGGGCACGGGCACGATCACGCGCACGGACACGAGGACGGGCATGGGCACGAGGACGGGCATGGGTACGGGCACACACACGGGCACGGGCACAGTCACAGTCACAGTCACACCATCCCCACCGAGTCGCTGCTCACCAGACGCGGTCTCGTGCTGCTCGGCACATCCGGCGGCCTGCTCCCCTCCCCCTCCGCGTTCCTCGTGCTGCTCACCGGGCTGCTCACCGGCCGGTTCGGTGTCGCCCTCCTGATGGTGGCCGCCTTCGGCGTCGGCATGGCCCTGACCCTCACCGGCGTCGGACTGGCCGTACTGCGCGGACGCGACGCACTCCTGGCCCAGGCATCCAAGTCGGCAAAGCTGCGCGCATGGACCCGCCGACTGCCCATTGCCGCGGCTTCGGCCGTCGTGGCCGGTGGCGCCGTGGCCTCCGCCATGGCGGCCGGGCACGTGCTGGCCCCATGACGAACGGGCACGACGGCAACGATCCAGGCGTCGAGCGCGCCGCCGCAGTGCTTCCACCGACGGCCACGTCTCCCACGCCCAGCCCCGCACCGCGTCCTCGTAAGGCCCTCCGGGCGGCAGGTCGACGGCCCGGCGGTGTCGAAGTCGGATAGACCGCACCAGCGTTCGGCAACCACCCCAGGACGTGCACAAGGAGGCGGACACGCCCTAACCGTCCTTCCCATGTGGGGGGCTCGGGTGGGATGGGTGTGCGAACCGTACGGTGATGGCCAGGCCGCCTTCGGGGCGTGCGGTGGTGCCGAGGGTGGCGTGGTGGGCCTGGGCGACGGCGGTGACGATGGCGAGGCCGAGGCCGAGGCCGTCGCGGCGGCTGTGACGGTCGGGCGCCAGTCTCTGGAAGGGTTGGAAGAGGCGCTGGATCTGGTCACCGGGGATGACCGGCCCGCTGTTGGTGACCGTGAGGGTCGCCTGCGCGCCAAAGGTCCGAGTGGTGATCTCCACGTGCCCGCCTGGGCCGTGCCCTCCCGGATGGTTGTGACGGATGGCGTTGTCGATGAGGTTGGCGACGAGGCTTTCGATCAGTCTCGGGTCCCCGGACGTCACTGCGGGCGCCAGGTGTTCGGTGAGGTGAATGCCGTTTCGTGTTGCTTGGTCGCGACGGGAAGCGAGCACTCCTGTGGCGACGTGGGCGAGGTCGAGGGTGTCCCGGCGGGTGAGGCCGCGCTCGCTGGTGGCGAGGGCGAGCAGTGCGCGGACGAGCCGTTCTTGGTATCCGCCGAGGGCGAGGGCTTCCTGGCAGGTCGAGCGCAGGGTGTCGGCGTCGGCGTCGGGGTCGGCGAGGGCGACTTCGAGGAGGGTGCGCAGGCCGGCGAGGGGGGTGCGCAGCTCGTGGGAGGCGTTGGCGACGAAGTGTCGGTGGGCGTCGAAAGAGGCTTGGAGGCGGGCGAAGAGGTCGTCGAGGACGAAGCCCAGTTCGGTCAGCTCGTCGGCGGGTTCGCCGAGGTCGAGACGTTGGTGGAGGTTCCCGGCGGAGATGGCCTTGGCGGTGGCGGTGATGGCCCGCAAGGGCCCGAGGAAACGGCCGGCGACGAACCAACCGGCGGTCAGAGCCGTGGGGATGAGGACGGCGAGCGCGACGACGGAGCCGACGAGGAGCTGGTGTGGGCCGATCCCGCGCCCGGTGCCGGTGATCGTGCCTGGCGTCGAGCTGTCGGCGGGAGCGGTTGACTGGATGCCGACCAGGGGGAGGGTGACGATGGCGAGGACCACGATTCCGGCGACGAAGATGCCCGCGGCGTAGAAGAGCGTGAGCCGTACCTGGAGGGATCGTCTGGGCAGCGGCCGGGGTTCGGTCATGCCGGCCCGATCCGGTAGCCGCCTTCGCGGACGGTCTCGATCGCCGGCGGGTCGCCGAGTTTGGCTCGCAGCCGGTGCATGGTGTGCTTGACCGCGGATGTGAAGGGGTCGGCCGCTTCGTCCCAGACTCGTTCGAGGAGTTCCTCGGCGGGCAGCACCAGGCCTGGTGAGGCGAGCAGGCATTCGAGGAGCGCGAACTCCTTCGGGCTGAGCTCGAGACGTCGACCGGCGCGGAACGCCGTCCGGCGAGCCGGGTCCAGGGTGATGTCCCCGCAGGAGAGGGTGGGAGGGATCGGCGGAGTGGCACGGCGGGCCAGGGCCCGGACGCGGGCGACCAGTTCGGCGAAGGCGAACGGCTTGGGCAGGTAGTCGTCCGCGCCGAGGCCGAGCCCCTCGACGCGGTCTTCGATGGTGTCGGCCGCGGTCAGCATCAGGACGCGGGTGTCGGAGCGGTCGTCGGCCAGTCGTCGGCAGATCTCGTCCCCGTGGACGCCGGGCAGGTCGCGGTCGAGGATGACCACCTCGTAGCGGGTGACGGCCAGGCGGTCCAGGGCGTCGGTCCCGTCCAGGACCACGTCGACGGCCATGCCCTCGCGACGCAGCCCGGTCCCGATGGAGCGGGCGAGAACCTCGAAGTCCTCGGCGACGAGGACCCTTACCACGGGTCACCGCCGGTCGTCGCGCGGGCGGGGCGGCCACCGGGTCCAGGTGTCATGCCTTCAACGATGCCAGAGCCCGGGTCGCAGCCCGGTCGCAGCCGCCGCGACCGGGCTGCGACGGAGTGCCGCGTACAACCGTCGGCATGAATCCATTTCGAACCGTGAGGTCGCTGCGATGAGCGCCGCGGGGATCGTCGTCGTCGGACTGCGCAAGCGGTACGGGACCGTCCTGGCCCTGGACGGCATGTCCTTTGCCGTCCGTCCGGGTGTGGTGACCGGCTTCGTGGGGCCGAACGGGGCCGGGAAGTCCACCACGATGCGGGTGATCCTGGGCCTGGACGCGGTCGATGAGGGCACCGCGCTTGTCGAGGGGAAGCCGTACCGCAGCCTTCGGCACCCGCTGAACCACGTCGGTTCTCTGCTCGACGCGGCGGCGCTGCACCCGGGGCGGAGTGCTCGCAACCACCTGCTCTGGCTGGCGCATTCGCAAGGCCTGGCCGCGCGGCGGGTGGACGAGGTGATCGAGCGGGTCGGCCTGACGTCGGCGGCCCGGCGCGGGGCCGGCGGCTATTCGCTCGGTATGCGTGTGCGGCTCGGGATCGCGGCGGCGCTGCTCGGGGACCCGCCGATCGTCATGCTCGATGAGCCGTTCAACGGCATGGACCCCGACGGCATCGTCTGGATGCGCGGCCTCCTGCGGTCGCTGGCCGCCCAGGGCCGCGCCGTCCTGGTGTCGAGCCACCTGATGAGCGAGGTGCAGGACACCGCCGATCACCTCGTCGTGGCCGGGCGCGGCAGGGCCATCGCCGACGCCGGCGTGGCCGACCTGATCGCGGCCGCCTCCGGGGGCCGGGTGGCCTTGCGGACCACGGCGGGCACGCACGCGATGAGGGTGCTCGCGCGGGCCGGCGCTGCCGTGGCGGCCACCGGTCGTGACACCTTCACCGTCTCCGGCCTGCCTGCGGATCGGATCGTGGCGCTGCTCGGCGAGAGCGGGGTGCCGTTCTCCGAGGTATCGGCACACCGCGCCACCCTCGAGGAGGTCTACCGGGAACTCACCCGCGACGCGGTCGAGTTCCGCGCCGCGACGTCCGCGGAGGTATCGCGGTGACCGCCCCTGCCGTTACGCCTCACCGGGCCGGCGAACGGTCCGGCGAACGCGTCGGGAGGCACGGATTCCTCCTGTTGCTGCACGCGGAATGGACCAAGTTTCGGACGGTCCGGGGCTGGGTGACCGGCCTGGTGGCGGCGGCACTGATGATGGTGTTGTTCGCACTGCTCGTCGGGGTCGGCGGCAACCACAAGGGCACACCGCCCGTTCCGATCGGACCCGGCGGTGAGCCGGTCACCGACAGCTTCTACTTCGTGCACCGGCCGCTCGCCGGAGACGGCAGCATCACGGTCTCCGTCTCCGCGCTCGAGAGCGGCATCCCCAAGGGCCCCGGGGGTCTGCGGCCCGGCGTCGTACCGTGGGCGAAGGCCGGGCTCATCGTCAAGGAGAGCACCCGCCAGGGGTCGCCCTACGCGGCGATCATGGCCACCGGCAGCCACGGCGTGCGGATGCAGGACGGCTACGTCAACGACACGGCCGGCCCTCCCGGTCCGGTCTCCGCCGAATCCCCCCGGCGGCTGCGGCTGGACCGCTCGGGCGACACGATCACCGGCTATGCCTCCACCGACGGCACGAACTGGACCAAGGTGGGCACCGCGCGGGTGAGCGGGCTCGGATCGACCGCGCAGGTCGGGCTGTTCGTCGCCTCTCCGCCTGCCGTGCGCGGCGGGGGCACCTCCGGCAGCGTGTCCACGGCCACCTTCGGGGATCTTCGTACCCAGGGGGGCTGGGCCGATGGCAACTGGACAGGCGGTCAGGTGGGAGCCGAGTCCCCCGGTTTCGCCGGCTACCCGGAGAACGCCTCGGGTTCGTTCACGGGATCCGACGCCCGGTTCACGGTGACCGGTGCCGGCGACATCGCGCCCGCTGTCCGCGACAGCCTGCCGACCGGCGGCCACCTCCGGGACATTCTCGGCGGCACGTTCGCCGCACTGATCGCGGTGATCGTCGTGGGGACACTGTTCGTCACCGAGGAGTACCGGAACAAGATGATCCACCTCACCCTGGCCGCGAGTCCGAGGCGGAGCCGGGTGCTCGTGGCCAAGGCGATCGTGTTGTGGTCCGTCACCTTCGTCGCCGGGTCGGTGGGGGCGATCCTCGCGATTCCGCTCGGCGAGCGGCTCGCCCGGGGCAACGGCGTCTACATCTTCCCGGTGTCGTCCTCGACCGAACTGCGGGTGGCGCTCGGGACCGCGGCGCTGCTCGCGACCGCCTCGGTCCTGGCCCTCTGCGTCGGCGCCGTCTTCCGGCACGGTACGGGCGCGGTCGCCACGGCCATCGTGGCCATCGTGCTGCCCTACATCCTGATCGCCATCCCCTTCGTGCCGGCAAGCGTGTCGAAGGGGGCGGCCACGGTGACACCGGGCGCGGCCTTCGCCGTCCAGCAGACGCTTGTGCCCTACGACCAGGTCGCAAGCAACTACACGCCCTACTACGGCTACTACCCGCCGGCGCCATGGGCCGGGTTCGCGGTTCTGGCCGGCTACGCGGTGGCAAGCCTGGCCGTGGCCGCCGTCCTCCTCGAAAGGAGGGACGCATGAGATCGGCATTGCACGCGGAATGGACAAAGATGCGCACCGTCGCCGGCCCTTTATGGCTGCTGCTCGCCACCGTCGCGGCGACGGTGGCCATGAGCACTGTGGCGACCTCGGTGGTGAACTGCACGGCCGCCGGCTGCGGCGGCGACCCGACCGAACTCACCCTCGCGGGCGTCTACATCGGCCAGGTGCCGGTCGCCGTCCTGGCAGTGCAAGCCATCGGCGGGGAGTACGGCTCGGGGATGATCGGCACCACCCTGGCGGCGGTGCCGCGGCGAGCCACCGCCTTCGCCGCCAAGGCCGTGACCCTCACCGGTTTCGTGGCCGCCGGCGGAACAGTCGCCGTCCTCGGGTCGGTGCTCGCCGGGCGGCTCGTCCTGCCCGACCTCGGCGACCGTGCCCTGTCCCTGTCCAACGGGCCGACGCTGCGCGCGGTCTTCGGGACGGTCCTCTACCTGATCCTGATCGGCCTTTTGAGCCTCGGTGTCGCCACCGCCGTTCGGGACTCCGCCGCCGGCATCGGGGTCGTCCTCGGCCTGCTGTACATCGTCCCGATCATCTCCCGAACCATCGGCGACCCGAACTGGCAGCGCCTTCTCGACAAGATCGCGCCGATGAGCGCCGGGCTCGCCATCCAGGCCACCACCGATCCCGGCAGCCTGCCCATGAGCCCCTGGGCCGGCCTCGGCGTGACCGCCGGGTGGGCCGCCGCGGCGCTGCTGGCCGGCGGCCTGCTGCTCCGCGAACGCGACGCCTAGGGCGTGTCTTTGCCGTCCGGCGAATGAAGGTCTTGGCCGTGACGGTCCACGGGGACGAGAGTCACCCTGGCGACACGGGTGCGGAATTCTCGCGATCCGCTGTGGGCTCGGCGTTCGAGCGGAAGTAGGGCGCCGGCTCGTCGCACCGCGTGGATGACGGAGGCGTCCTGATCGTGTCGATCGCGTCCAACGAGGCGATCCTCTCGGTCCGGTGCCGCGCAAGGTCGAGGGAACTGCGGCAGTCGACGGCCGCGAGCAGGGGCCGCGGGCGGCGCGTCCTCGCGTGCGGCCGCCCCTTCGAGGGCTGGGGTCCGGCCGCGTAGCCTTCTCGTCCGGGAGCCGGGGGAGGCACGATGGGCACGCGAGGACGGGGCGCGGTCGAGACCGCGACGGTGGCGGCGTTTCGCCTCATGGATCGGGCGTACACGCCGGAGTTGCCGGCCCGGTTGCGTTCCGAGTGTCTGGCGGTGCTCGAACACGGCCATCGGCTGCCCGAGGCGCTGATCGACGCGGCGCTCGGATCCGGTGACTTGGACCTCCAGCGCGCGCTCGTCGCCAACCAGGCCACCGGACTCGCGACCTTGATGGCGCTCGCGCGGCTCGGGCGGCCCGAACTCGGCCTCGCGCTGTACCGACGTCACTTCGTGGAAGACACCGACGTCGACGGCGTCCGGTCGGCCGTGCTCGCGGCCGCCGACCCCGGTGATCCCCGCTGGTACGAACCCGGCGCCCTCGCACCGTGGTTGGCCAACAACGGCGCCCCGATGTTCTTGGCGCCCGCGTTGTACGCGCCGTTCGGCGACGCGCTCGCGCGGGCGCTGCTCCGACTCGGCCCCGACCTGCCGGCGGACCTGTTCCTCGACCGGTGCCGCGCACTACGCGAACTCGTGGGTCCCGAAGGGTTCGCGGCCTTCGCACGGACCGCCGCCGAACTCGACGACCTCGCGCATCCCGGCCTGCTCGCGCGCATCGACGACGAGCCGACCGGGGCGCCGCACGCCGGCGGCCCGTGGCTCGTGCGGATCAGGCACAACCACGCCGGTGGCAGGCCGGGACCGATCGACTGGGACGTCGTCCGCGCGGAACACGCGCGGCGGCCGTTCGGCGGATGGTCGCTCGCCCTGATCACGGCCCGGCCGGACTGCCCCGAGGACCTCGTCCGGTTGGCGCATCGCGTCGCCCCCGACCTGCTCGTGGCGCACCACCTCCCGCCCGACCTGCTCTTGGGCCCCGACGTCGACCGCGCGGCGGCATGGTGGTTCACGGCCGTGCGATTCGGGCTGCGCCAGGGGTGGCTATCCGCCGAACGGGTACTGGCCGTCGTCGCGCCGGCGAAGAACCTGGCACGCGCGCTGACGTACGAGGCGCCCTCCGGCGTCCGGGCGGCCGTCGCCGACGTGATCGCCCCGCTCGGCGCCGACCGTGCCGCGTGGACCGCCGTGTACGCGAGCCTCGCGCACCATCGCGGGACGCTCGCCGAACTCGTGGCCGACGTGCTCCGCGCGCGCGAAACGGGCACGCTGGAGCCATACGACCTGGAACATCCCGTGGTCGCCCCCTCGGGTCCGGCGCGGTCCGTCTTCCGTGCTCTGCTCGACTGCGCCACGCCCGATGTGTGCGATGTACTCGTGCCGATGCTGGACACCCGTGCGGTGCGCGAACTGCTCGCGTCCGAAGAGACGCGAGCCCACATCCGGGCGCGGGTGATCGCCGTACACGGCCGGACCACGGTGCTCGCGCGGAGCACCATCGAGGAGCAGACACCGGACTCGATACGCGAGTTGCTCGACCTGGACGATCTTGACGTGAACGCGGCGCTGTTTCGGCACGCGCCCCTCGTGCACGCGCAGCGGGTGCGGATCCTCGCCGGTACGGACCGCGCCGGACTGCCCGGCGCGGTGCCGCTGTCCGACGACGTGCTGCGCGCGCTCGGCGACGTGGACGTGCGGCGGGCCCGCGATCGGCTCGTGGCCGGGCTGGCCTCCGGCGACCCGAGGGTCGTGCGCGTCATCCTCGGCCGGACCCGGCTGCGCACGGCGGCCGCATATCGGATGCTCGTCGCGTTGTGGGAACGGAGCGGGCCCGAGGAGGTGCGCGCGATCCTCGACGAGACCTCCTTTCCCGGCCGGGCCGCCACCCGCCACCCGCTGTCCGACAGCGTGCGCGCGCACACCCGGCGTGCCCTGCCGGCACCGGACGGTCTGGAGCGGATCCGCGGCCTCGCCGTCCGGGCCGCCGGGTCGGCTCGGTCGATCGCCTGGATCCGGCGCGGTGGCACGGCGATCCACGAACTCGTCGCGGAAGGTGTGCCGCTGCCCTGGCCCGAACTCCTCGCGGCGGCCGCGGAGGTGCCCTTCGATCGCGACGTGTTGCGCGCGCTCGTCGAGCAGCCGGACTGCCCGCACGAACTCCTGCTCGCCGGCCTGTGGACGACACCCGGCGACTGGGGCCGACCGGCCCCGTGGCTGCACGACCGCCTGACCGCCGGAACGCTCACCACGCACGACCTGCTGACCCGCTGCCCGCCCGCCGCGCTCGCGGTGCTGCTGCTCGCGGGCTCCGTCCTGGACAAGAGCCTCGAGCCGCGGGAGTGGCGGCGGGCCGACGAAACGACCTCGAGGCACGTGCGCGAGCGGCTCGGGAACTCGCTGGACGCGTGGACGATCGCGATCCGGCTGCTGCCCGACTACCCCGGCACACTGCTCGAACTGCTCGACACGGCCGCAGCCGTCGCGCGCTGAGAGTTCCGCACTCCGATCGCGTTCGGGCCGCGGGCGGCTCATCGTAAGGACGTCTAGTGGCTCGAACCGGTCGGTGACAAGCGGTGCCGCACTCAGAAGCCCGGCGGACGGCGGAACCCGCCGATCACCTTCGAAAGGCACCGCACGAACTGCACCGCGGTGCGGTCGTGCAGGTAGGGAGCGCCGCGGAAGTCGATGTCGGCGAGAGCGTAGCGCGGGATCCAGCTTCCGCCGGGGACCGCGAATCGCAGGATCTCCTCGACCGCCGCGCGTGCGGGCGCCCGGTGTTCGGCGAGCGCGCGGTAGTGGTCCGGGTGGGCGAGGAGTGCCAGGATGCCGTGGGAGATCCGCGCGGCCACCGTCTCGTATCCGCCGAAGAAGAGGTGGCGGGCTCCTTCGAGGGCTTGTGCCCGGGTCAGTGGGCCGTCGTCGTCGTGGGCGGTGGCCAGGTCGGTCAGCGCGTCGTCGGCGGGCCGCTCGCGTTTGTGTTCGAGCAGGTCGGCGAGTCGTTGGGTGATGGCGTCGTGGGCGGCATTCGCGCGTGGGCGGTCGTTGCCGGCGCGCATGTCGTCCGACCAGGCGCGCATGCGTTCGTGGTCCCGGTGCGGGATGCCGAGCACCTCGAAGTTCAGGCGGGCGGCGAAGGGTTGGGCGAGCATGGCGTGCAGGTCACCGGGCGGCCCTGCGGCGATGACGGCGTCCAGGAGTTCCGCGCACAGTTCGCCGGCTCGACGGCGCGGGGCGTCCATGCGGGGTGCGCCGAATCGGGGGACGACCGCGCGGCGCCAACGGCGGTGGTCCTCGCGTTCGGTGGCGTGGTTGGCCTGGGGCGCGAACACGGCCGCGTTCCACTGCCGCGGCGCGCCGTCCGGGTCGGGGTGGGACCGGCCGATACGCGCGTCCGTACACAGGCTCTTGAGGTCGTCGCGGCGGGTGACGACCCAGCCGGCGTCGCCGGTGCCCGTGCGCAGCCGCACCGGCCCCGGACGCGACCGCAGCCCCGCCGGCGGCGCCGGTTCCTCCAACGGGGAGGAGGGGACGAACGGCATCACGCCGGTGTCGTCGACGGCCACGGGGACCTGGATGTGCTCTGGGCTCACGGAACGCCTTTCGGAGAGTTGAAACCGCGAGGGGGTATGGGGAGGAAAGGCCCGCGCCCATCGCGCCCCATGCCCGGCCCCGGACGCGTTCCACCGGATCCCGCGCCACACACCCGCCGACATCGCGGTGCGTCCGGAAGCCTCCCGCAACCACCGTTTCCGCCAAGGCGGAAGAGATCACGGTCACCGTGCCGGGCTCGTACCGGTTTGCATATGTCGGCAATACGCCGTGCTGCCTAGGGTGCAGGTATGCGCCTGCCGTTCGTTGAGGACGACGACCCTTACCTGACTCGGCGAACCATGGCCGTTCGTCACGGCGCCCGGCGTCGGTCACCGACTCGACATCGACACCATCCACCCCGGCGGCACTCGTGATCAGACGCCCAAGACTCAGCGCCCGACTGAAACTCACCCTCAGCTACGCCGGATTCCTTCTCGTCGCCGGTGTGCTCCTGCTGACCGTGATGTGGGTCTTCGTGCTGCGCTGGATACGAGACGACGACCCCCAATCCATCCAGGAGAAATTCAACGGTGTGGTCATATCCGGGGGGCCCAGCCGCTCCGAACTCCTGCGCGGCTTCGCCCCCGCCGCGAGCACGGCACTTGCCTTCCTCCTCCTGTTCGGCCTCGTCGGCGGATGGATTCTCGCCGGCCGGATGCTCGCGCCACTCACACGGATCACCCGGGCGGCACGGATGGCCGCGAACGGATCACTCTCGCACCGGATCCGCATGAATGACCCTCGAGACGAATTCCGCGAACTCGCCGACGCGTTCGACAACATGCTCGAACAGCTCGAATCCCATGTCGCCGAACAGCAACGGTTCGCCGCGAACGCCTCCCACGAACTGCGCACCCCGCTGGCGATCTCCCAGGCACTCCTCGACGCCGCTCGCAACGACCCCTCACCGGACCAGGGCAAGGTCATCGAACGCCTCCGCACCGTCAACGCGCGGGCGATCGACCTCACCGAAGCCCTCCTGCTGCTCAGCCACGCCGACCACGGGAACTTCACCCGCGAGCCCGTCGACCTCTCCCTCATCGCCGAGGAAGCCGCCGAAACGCTGCTTCCCCTCGCCGAAAAGCGCGGGATCACGCTCGACGTCATCGGCGAGACCGCACAGACCGTCGGCTCCGCGGCGCTTCTCCTGCGGATGGTGACGAACCTCGCCCAGAACGCCATCGTCCACAACCTGCCGACAGGCGGCACCGTAACGCTCTACACCGAATCGCGGCACGGCGCGAGCGTGCTGCGGGTCGAGAACACGGGCCATCCACTCCCGTCGGAACTGGTGTCCACCCTCACCGAACCCTTTCAACGCGGAACCGAACGCGTACGCACCGGGGAGCATGCCGGTGTCGGCCTCGGGCTGGCCATCGTGCACAGCATCGTCCGAGCACACGACGGAACCCTCGACCTCACGGCCCGTCCCACCGGCGGTCTCCTCGTGACGATTCGACTTCTCGACCCGCCGCAGGCATCGCCCCCGGGCGGGGCCCCGTCCGCATAGCGAAATCGGCTCTGGCACATCCGACGGCATGTTCGGCGGTGTCTGCGACGGCGTGCCGGCACGGACCCCGATCCCGCACCGGGAGTGGCGACACATGGCGACTGCCCCTGACAGCCCCGCGGGAGTATCAACCCGACGCGTATTGTCGGCATATCGAAAACCACATACGCGTCGGCAACACCACGCCGCCTTGACTGGACGCATGCTCCGCAGCGAACCAACACGAACAGCAGCCCGGTCTCCGGTGGCCTCGTCCTCCACGTCCTCCACGTCCTCCTCGTCCTCCACGTCAGCCCTCGACGGTCCACGCGCGCCGGGCAATTCGAGGACGCCGACGGTGAGGATGACGGACCAGTGAGCCGAACCACGCACCACCGAGAGGTCGGGGTCGCGGGCGTGAGGCCGACCGTCGGGCCGATCAGCGCCGCCGAGCACTTGGCGTTCGTGCGTGCGCAGCGGTCGGTCAGCTTTCTGCAGACCCCGGCATGGGGCGGCGTCAAGACCGAGTGGCGCAGCGAGTCCGTCGGCTGGTTCCACGGTCGGCGGTTGATCGGCGCCGGGCTGGTCCTGCACCGCCCGGTGCCGCGACTCGAACGCTTCACGCTGGCCTACCTGCCCCAGGGCCCGGCCATCGACTGGGCCGGTGACATCGACGCGTGGCTGGATCCGCTGGCGGCCCATCTCAAGGCACGCGGCGCGTTCGCGATCCGACTCGGCCCGCCGGTGCGCACGAACACCTGGAGCGCCGCCCAGGTCAAGGAGGGCATCGCGGACCCGGGCGTCAAGCGGCTCACCGAGATGAGCAGCCCGCGGGTCGACCCGGTCGGTGCCCGCCTGACCGGCCGGCTCAGGGACAGCGGCTGGCTGCCGCAGAGCCCGGAGGACGGCTTCGGGGTCGGGCAGCCGCAGTGCACCTATGAGATTCCACTGACCGGCCGGACCGAGGACGACCTGCTCGGGGGTATGAACCAGCTCTGGCGCCGCAACATCAAGAAGGCGGCCAAGGAGGGTGTCGAGGTCGTGGTCGGTGAGAATCTGAAGGCGTTCCACGACCTCTACGTCCACACCGCCGAGCGCGACCGCTTCATGCCCCGGCCGTTGCGCTACTTCGAGACCATGTTCGCGGCGATGAGCGCCGAGGGCCCCGAGCGGATCAAGCTCTATCTGGCCCGTCACCAGGGCGATTTGGTCGCGGCCACCATCCTGGTCCGGGTCGGTGCCCACGCGTGGTACTCCTACGGCGCCTCCTCCACCGCGAAGCGCGAGGTGCGCGGCTCCAACGCCTGCCAGTGGGCGATGATCCGCGACTCGCTGGCGGCCGGCTGCGACGTCTACGACCTGCGCGGCATCACCCCCACCCTGGACGCGGACGACCCGCACGTCGGGCTGATCCAGTTCAAGGTCGGCACCGGTGGTCGGGCCGTGAGGTACGTCGGCGAGTGGGACCTGCCGCTGCGGCCGGTGGTCTATCGGGCCTTCGACCTCTACATGAGGCGGCGCGGTCGATGAGCCCGTCCGGCGACCGCGCGGCGCAGTGGTGGTCCACGCCTCCCGCCCCGAGGACGTGACGCTCCGGCCCGGCCGGCCCGCGCGGGGGCCGCGCCGGGCCGCCTCACGCCGCACGCCTCACCCCGATGCGGCGCCACGCCCGGCCGGATGTGTGGCGCCACGCACGACCGGATGTGCCGCGATGCGCCCCTCCCTCGCCGGGCGATGCCGGCAGCGAGGACAACCTCGTCCGGGTTGCCGACCCCGTCGTCGACGTCCGCTCCGCCATCGGGCGGGCCTTCGGTGCCGCGCGGCCTTCCGGCACAGCCGGCCTCGAACGGCGTGGCGACCCGGACCCTCGGGCTCGGCCCGTCCAACTACGTGAGCGCGGCAGCGACTTCGTCGAGGCGCGCGCCACGGGACGCCTTGACGAGCACCACGTCACCGGCAGCGCGGGTCGAGTCGGGATTGGCGTTGTAGGAGTCGTCGAGCAGCGTCGCGCCGCCGACGAGGTCGCGCAGTTGCAAGCGCCACTTCGACAACGAGGCGGTGGCCGGTGCCGCCGCGGTCACATCGAGCGGTACGCCGGCCGCCGCCGCCCCCGCCGCTGCGGCGGGGGCGGCGTTGAACCCCTGGTGGGCACCCACGAGCGGCAGCGCGACACGAGCCGAGGCATGGGCGGCGCGCAGGGTGAAGGACGGTCGACCGAGTCGATCCGACACCGGGTCGAGCACTCGCACGTGGGCATGCTCCGCCCGGCCGAAGGCCGGCACCGGACCGTCGGTGAGCGGGCGCATCGCGACCACTCGGGGATCGTCGGCGTTGCGGACGGCGGTTCCGCCGGGCACGAGCCCTCGCAGCAACTCGCCCTTGGCGAAGGCGACGAAGAGGCCGCCGGGCTCGGCCTGTCGGCCGTCGAGCACGGCCGGCGCGGTCACCGTCACGACGCCGTCGCCCTCGACCGTCCCGCCGACGACCGCGGCGATCTCGCCGAGGCTGAGCGGGATCATGCGCGGGTGGCGCGGGCGCCGGCGAACGGGAGCGGCCGACGAGGTGGGCGTTGACAAAGGTGGGGTCGCTGGAGGTCACGCCTCCCAGCCAACGCGGCGTGCCGTGGCCGGTACGTATGCGATTTTCGATAGGCCGATGAAATGCTACCGACCGGTGACACCGAGACCGCGGGTTGTTGATCGCCGACGACGAACCCTCGACCCACACACTTCCCTACGCTCACCGACCCACGCACACACCGGGCAATCCCACCCACCCTCGACTACCAGTCGGTAACATACGGCCCGTATATCGAAAACCGCATACACACCGGCAACACCGCGCCGCCTTGACTGAGAGGCATGACTCACAGCCAACCGGCCCGCGCGGCGACCCGCCGCACCCGATCGCCGGCGCCCCCCTTCCCCTCGGCCGCCCCGGCCGCCCCGGCAACAGGAATCACCATCTACGGATGCGGGCGGGACGAGGCCTTCCTGTTCCGAGAGATGGCACCCCGTCTCGGCGTCATACCGACCATCACCGAGGCAGCGGTATCCGAGGCCAATGTCGAACTGGCATCCGGAAACCGATGCATCAGCGTCGGCCACAAGACGCGAATCACCAACCCCACCCTTCTCGCGCTCCGCCGGGCCGGCGTGGCCTACATCTCCACGAGAAGCATCGGATACAACCATATCGATGTGGAGTACGCGGGGAGCATCGGCATTTCCGTCGAGAACATCGCCTATTCGCCCGACAGCGTGGCCGACTACACACTCATGCTGATCCTGATGGCCGTGCGGAACGCAAAATCCCTTGTCCGCCGTGTGGACGTCCATGACTACACATTGAACGACGTGCGCGGGAAAGAACTACGCGATCTGACCGTCGGGGTCGTCGGAACAGGCCGCATCGGCGCGGCGGTCATGGACAGGCTGCGCGGTTTCGGCTGCCGGATCCTGGCCCATGACCATCACCCCGAGACCGCTGCCGATTACGTCACACTCGTCGAATTGCTTCGGCGGAGCGACATCGTGACGCTCCATACACCGCTCACCGCGGAAACACACCATCTCCTCGACCGTCGACGTATCGCACAGATGAGGCGCGGCGCGTTCGTCATCAATACCGGGCGCGGCGCACTTCTCGATACCGAGGCCCTCGCCGCAGCCTTGGAAAGCGGCAGATTGGGTGGTGCGGCATTGGACGTCCTCGAAGGAGAGGAGGGAATATTCTACGCCGACTGCCGAAGCAAATCCATCGAAAACAAGCCGCTGCTGCGACTGCAGAAACTGCCGAACGCACTCATCAGTCCGCACACCGCCTATTACACGGACCATGCCCTGAGCGACACCGTGGAAAACTCCATCACCAACTGCCTGAAATTCGAAAGCAGGAGTCAGCATGGATAAATTGAAGGTCGGAGTCGTCTTCGGAGGCAGCTCCGAAGAGCATTCCATCTCCATCAAATCGGCACAGATGATAGCGAAAAACATCGACACCGAAAAGTATGAACCGCTCTATATCGGGATCACGAGGAGCGGCACCTGGAACCTCTGCGACGGCCCCGACGCGGATTGGGACAACGACGGTTGCCGTCCGGCCGTGCTGTCGCCGGACCGAGGCGTCCGCGGATTGCTCGTGCTGGAGCGGGGACGATACGAGGAGATCGGCTTGGACGTCGTGTTGCCCGTCCTGCACGGCAGGCTCGGCGAGGACGGCGCGATACAAGGTTTGCTGGAGCTCTCCGGCATCCCCTACGTAGGCTGCGACGTCCAAAGCTCCGCTCTGTGCATGGACAAATCCCTCGCCTACCTCGTCGCCGCAAGCGCGGGAATCGCCACGCCCGACTTCCGGACCGTCACCGCGGACGAAAGCGTCGATGCCGACGGCCTCACCTACCCCGTCTTCGTGAAGCCGGCCCGTTCGGGGTCGTCTTTCGGCGTCGGCAAGGTATCCCGGAAGGAGGAGCTGCCGAGCGCGCTGGAAGCCGCACGACGGTACGACTCGAAGGTGTTGATCGAAGAGGCTGTCGTCGGCAGCGAGGTCGGCTGTGCCGTTTTGGGAAACGATCCGGATTTGATCACGGGCGAAGTGGATCGCATCGCCCTGTCGCACGGGTTCTTCAAGATCCACCAGGAGAAGGATCCCGAAAGCGGTTCCGACAACTCGACACCCATCGTTCCCGCCGACATCCCTGCGGAGTCGCGCACGCTCGTCCAAGAGACGGCAAAGGCCATATACCGCGCCCTCGGATGCAGAGGGTTGGCACGGGTGGACATGTTCGTCGAGGAAGGCGGCCGAATAGTCCTCAACGAGGTCAACACCCTACCCGGCATGACCTCGTACAGCCGCTATCCGAGAATGATGGCGGCCGCAGGCTTTCCGCTCGCCGACGTGATCGACCGGATGTTGTCGCTGGCCATCGACGGGAAAGACCTGTGAAAGACGACTTCGTCTTTGTGGACGAGTTCCTTCCCGGACTGCGCTGGGATGCCAAGTACGCGACCTGGGACAACTTCACCGGAAAACCGGTGGACGGCTACCTGGCAAACCGCATCGTCGGCACGAGGGCCTTGTGCGCGGCCCTGAAGAAGGCGCGAGAAGAAGCCGCGTCCCTCGGCTTCGGCCTGCTTCTTTGGGACGGCTATCGCCCGCAGCGCGCCGTGGATTGCTTTCTGCGCTGGTCGGAGCAGCCGGAGAATGGCCGGACGAAGCCGCGCCACTATCCGAACATCGAAAGAGCCGAAATGTTCGAAAAGGGATACGTGGCCGCCAAGTCGGGCCACAGTCGGGGCAGCACCGTCGACTTGACGCTCTACGACTCGGCGACCGGCGAACTGACTCCCATGGGAGGTGGTCATGACTTGATGGATGAAATCTCACATCACGGGGCAAAAGGAATCACGAATGCCGAAGCAAGAAACCGTCGATACCTCCACTCCGTCATGGAGTCCTGCGGCTTCAGCTCATATGATTGCGAGTGGTGGCATTACACACTGAAAGACGAACCTTACCCGCACACCTACTTCGACTTTCCCATCACATAGACCGGAGGCCGACGGCAGGTACCCGCCAAGACCACCGGGATCACCGCCTACACCGCCCGGCCCGCCCGGTTTCGTCCCGCCCAGCGACAGCGGCGACGGTGACCGCGGACATCCTCCGGATCCCGGCAAGCATGTGCGTCTCGATACGCCGACGATACGCGCCGGCTCATAGCATGCGGGGCATGCGTGTGCTGATCGTCGAGGACGAACCCTACTTGGCGGAAGCCATCCGCGATGGCCTTCGCCTGGAAGCGATCGCGGCGGACATCGCGGGTGACGGCGACACCGCCCTGGAACTGCTGAGCATCAACGCCTACCACATCGCCGTCCTCGACCGAGACATTCCGGGACCGTCCGGTGACGAGATCGCCGAACGCATCGTCGCCTCCGGCAGCGGCATGCCGATCCTCATGCTCACCGCCGCCGACCGTCTCGACGACAAGGCCACCGGGTTCGGCCTCGGCGCCGACGACTACCTCACGAAGCCGTTCGAACTCCGGGAACTCGTGCTCAGGCTCAGGGCACTCGACCGCAGGCGGGCGCACAACAGGCCACCGGTGCGAGAGATCGCAGGTCTGCGGCTGGATCCGTTCCGCCGGGAGGTCTACCGGGACGGCCGCTACGTCGCCCTGACCAGGAAGCAGTTCGCGGTGCTCGAAGTCCTCGTCGCCGCCGAAGGCGGCGTCGTCAGCGCCGAAGAACTCTTGGGACAGGCCTGGGACGAGAACGCGGACCCGTTCACCAACGCCGTGCGCATCACGGTCTCGGCACTGCGCAAACGGCTCGGCGAGCCCTGGGTGATAAGCACGGTACCCGGCGTCGGGTACCGCATCGACACTCAACCGGCCACCACCTCCTGGCACGACCCGACACCCTAGGATCGAACAACCGATTCCGGGATGAAACACCGAGAGGAGACGACCTTTCAGCGGCCGGTCGGCAGGACGATCCGATTCCCGCTGACCGCGGTCGCGGTGGGCCCCGGTCTCGGCGTCACGCCGATCCCGACGGTGCTGGACGAGGTCACCACGACGGCGAGCGAACTACGCCGAGGATGACCGGAAGGGAACGCCATACGCCGAGGCCGCGACTGCGGGGGCCCGTCGAGTCGCCCGAGCGGGCGCCGGTTCGGCTCGCCGACCCTTCCGGATCCGGCGCCGTGGTGGAGCGGGATCAGGTGGGCGGGGTCCTGGGCCGACGGTCCACCGGAAGCGCCACGCCGTAACGGCACGGCCCCGCTTCGCCCCGGTCGACGCCCCGGGGCGGAGCGGGGCATCCGCGTGATCAGGCGAGCGGCGCCGTCAGCGGCGCCTGGTTCTTCCGGGTGACGATGCAGGTGAGGCGGCGGTCCTTGCCCTCGGTCCACGTGGTGACGCTCGGCCCGAGCTTTTGGACCACGAAGTCCGCCGCGTTCGACTGCTTGTCGAGCTTGGGTCGGACGAGTTCCTCGCACTTGTCGTTGAGGTATTTGTTGAACGCCATGCCGGACGGTACGAGCGTGTCGGGCATCGCGGTGTCGACTCCGGCGACCTCGCCCTCATGCGGGCCGGTGCACGAAACCTTGGCGAATTTCGGCTGCGCGATCTTGTCGACGCACTGGCCCACTTCGAGCTTGGGCCAGGCGCTGTTGGCATCGGCCTTGAGGGGCTTGGCGCCGTCCGGCTGGTCGACCGGCGCGCCGGTGCCGCCCTTCGTACCCGCACCCGCGGACGAGGCCGGGTTCTTCCCGCTCGCGTCGTCCTTGGTGTTGTCGTCGTCGGACCCGCAACCCGCCAGAACCACGGCGAGCGCGACCGCACAGATTGCCGAAGCGATCGAACGAGCGTTCTGGGCAGGCGAGTTGAGGACGTGCAGCATGGCAATCGGACCCTTCGTCGAGGACATCCGGACGAGTGTGCCCGACCGCGCCGACGCCCGGCGGCAAAACAATCAACCTCACCGATCCGCACCCGAAACGGGCCTGTTCGGATCGTTTCCCTCATCGGCCATCGGGCCATGAGGCCGATGGCGAAAAGGGATCCCTCCTTCCGGTCGTTCGACTGCGGTGTCCGTGAGGGGCGACCGCGCAGTGGGTAGGAGTCACGAGGGTGTCGGGGGACGGCCTCCGGAGCTCGTGTTCGACCTGCCCACCACGACGTGAGGACGGTTGCGGTAAATGAACGCTGGTACGGCCGCCAAGGGTGCGGTCCTCGCCCCACTCCCTCCGAAACCGGGCAACTTCCCGTCGAAGAGCCTGGTGGAGGCGACAGGGGGAGGAAAGTTGGCACTGAGCACCTGTCTGCTGCGCGGTGACGGACGCCCACCCGAGGCCGTCAAGGCGCGCGGCGGCTTCGAATCGCGCGGGAGCAACCCGAGCCTGCGCAAGCACGTCCAAGGCGCGTTGTCGGGTACCGACGCATGCGTCGATTCGGGCTACATCTCCATGACCCGGGACTACATGAAGGCCAGAAAATTCGCGCGGTGTCAGTTCGGGACAATGCCCGGAGGCGACGTCGACCGCGTCACCTACATCTACATCGTCAAGACGACCGGTGTGCTCTACGACGTCACGACGTTCATGAGGGAGTGCCCCTTCGAAGGCGACGACGAACAGGAAGTGGCGGCCTTCGGGCGTGTTCCGTGGGTGCAGGTCATGGGCTGGTTCTCCCTCACCTGGCCGGCCGACAGCGAGTTCACCGCGGCTGTCTACAGCGAGATCGTGCCCAACCCGGACCGCAACCCGTCCTCGGAGCCCATGTCGTTCTCCACGGATTTCTCGAAGGATCGGTGCGGACCCGGGACTTGCGCGGCCTTGTAGCGTCGTGCCGTGCGAGCGGCCCGGTCCGGGACCGGGAGGAGGACGCGCCTGCCCCGGAGGATGGGCCCGGGGAAGTCCCGGGCCGCGGAGGGGGCTTCCTTCGGTATCGGCGTGCTCAGTTCGTGGCGAACAGTTGGGTGAGGTCCGACAGCGTGACGGATTCGTCCTCGTCCCAGGTGGCCTGGAGGGTCCACGCGTCCCGCGTCTTGGTGAGCATTCCGTCCAGGCGCATGAGCGGTTCGCCCCCCTCGCGCAGGATCGAGAGTTCCATCCGGGCGTTCAGGTGCCCGGAGGCCCAGAAAACGTGCAGAGTGTCGATGCGGACCGGGGTGCCGTCCAGGGCGTGGGCCATGCTTCCGGCGAACTCGTAGCTGGTGTCCTCGGGTTTGCCCTGGTACGTGGTGATCACCAGGAGCAGGCGGTCGAAAAGGGCCTCGTCCAGGATCCGCGGCGGATCGGGATAGCCGAGCGTCGTGTGCACATAGTCGATGAGGCCCTTGACGCTCACCGAGGTGAGTTGGCCGCCTTTCCAGGTGACATCGCCCTGGGAGGCGATGTCGAAGGAGAACGTCTTGCCGTCGATGGTGACGGAGTCGTCGGATCCAGTCGTGTCGACCATGGGTGCTCCTGGGCGTCGAGTCGGCTGCGAGCCTGTTCCGCGCGTGGCACGTGGCGCGTGGCCTCCGAGCCGGGTCGGTGAAGCGGACGCGAACCTTCCCGGTTGCCGCCATCGCCTACCACTCCCGAACCCTTCCTCGCGCTTGGGGAATGGCGGGACGACATGCTCGTGTCCGACAACCACCACCCCTGGCGCGTACCCTGCACACCCTGGCCACACCCGCTCCCAGCGGACCCAAGACCTGGGCGAGAGCGGTGACCGACGCCGAGCACATCGAGGCGCGGGGCAACGTCAAGCCCGGCGACGAAGCGACGCCGCCGGCCAGGAGGAGCGGTTCCCCGTCCGGTTCATGACCGACCGTGACCCCGCCCTGCTCCGCGACGTCGTCAACCTGCGCGTGATCAACCCGGAACGGCGCGACTGGCGCCGGGGCTACCACGCCGCCAAGCGGCGGCACGCCACCACGGGAACCAGCGGGTGCCGCTGGAGAGCATCGACTACGAACGGTGAAACCGGCACGGATGCCGGGCGCCGAGCGCGTTCCCGGTCGCCGCGGGCGGACGGTGGGGGTGGCGGCGGGCCCTGCCGCTACCCCCACGGCCCTTCGGGCGCGCGTGCGCACCCGGTGTGGTTCAGGCTCCCCCGGGCCTCATCGGTGGCGACGTCGCCGGGTGTCGGCGAGCGAACCGGCGTGTCGCCGCGTGCGCCGTGCCCGGTGTGGTCGGCTCGGGGGCGAACGTGTCGTTTCCTAGTACGACAGGTCCGTCTGGTCCGAGAACACCTTGCCGCGGATGTGCAGGTTCCCCTCGGAGTCCAGGACGGCGATGATCTTCTTCGCGGAGCCGTGGTGGGTGGTGAAGTAGATCTTGTCCGCCTCCTGGGAGGAGGAGTAGTTCGTGTTCACCGACAGTTCGATGCTCACCGGCGAGCTGATGAGCACGTCCTTCTTGTCCGTGCCCGGGTAGACCTGGTTCTCCCGCAGTTTGATCCGGGCGTGGGTGTCGCCCTCGTTCCAGTCCGATGCCTGTCCGAGATCGATATCCGTCATGAGGCTTCCTCTCATGTCCCCGGCGGACGTGTCCCCCTCTCGCGGGCCGCGATCGTTTCCATGCGAAGCCCGACGGGACGCGCCCGCCCTCCAGTGAAGAGCCTTGCCCGGCCCGGGCAACACCGTGGGGTGCCCGGGCCGAGCACGAACGTACACAGACGGGTCCCCCGGGTGGTACCGGACTGCGCATATTTGGCTCGATTGCTGAATTTCGGCAGTTTTTCGGTCACCTGGACGTGAATTGACACGTGTCGCACACATATCGCACACATGCCGCACACACATGTCACACACCAAGGCGAGGCCACTCGCGACCCGCCCCACGACGACGGCGCCGTCGCGCACACGGCGGCGGGGTCGGCAAGCCGTGGTGACCGCGGCCCGTCTCCCCGGCCCTGCCGTCGGGGCTGCACGTCGGGGCTGTCACGTCTGTCACGTCGGGGCCGCGGGTCACTCCCAGACGGTGGCTTCGAAGGTGACCGCGCTGCGGGTGGGCACCGCGGTGATCTTCAGGTAGGCGACGCGACCTTCATCGGTCTGGAGGCAGTAGCGGGCGCCCTGCGCCAGGTCTCCGCTGGTGTGGGTGCCGCGCTTGGCGATGAACCCGCTGCACTCGTCGCGTGTCGGGTCGGCACCGTCGGGCGGGGCCGCGGCGACGACGTTGCCCGAACGGGGCGGGCCGAGCGTCAACGACGGGAGGTTGAACCCCACGAACGCGTCGGCGCCTTTGCCCGTCGAGAGCTGGGGAACGGGCGACGAGCTGTCCAGGTCGATGTATTCGGCATCCGGGCTCAGCCTGATGCGCACCGGCCCGGCCAGTACCTTCGCGGGCCCGCTCGCGGCCCGCGAGGCCGCGGGGCCGGTTGCGGGCACCCGGTTCTCGCCGGCGGACGCGACGGGCGCCGGGGCGGGGGTGTTCGTCGACTGCGGCTTGTCGTCGGAATCCGACGTCGTGGCCAGTTGGATCGCAACCACGATCCCCGTCACGGGGATCACGATCCCCACGACCCACCAGGCCCATTTCGGCTGATCGCTCACAACACTCCCCCGCACGCACGTCGTTCCAGGCTCGGCGACACTACCAACGCCTGTGCGCGCCGAACCCACCCGAACGCGAATCCGCACCCATGACCGCCGACTTCGCCGCCCTTCGGCAGCGCGACCACAGCCCCAAGCAGTGAGTCAGCGCTACTCGCCACCGTGGCGGTGGCTATCCGAGAGCAAGATCGGTTCGGACATCTGCCCGCCAGGCCGATGTACGTCGTAGCCGCGAGCGTGCCGGTTGATGGTCACGCCGGCTTGCCGCCCTGCGGCGATCCTGCTCGCCATCGACGACAACACCGTTCACCAGCCGGTCGCCTACGCCCGCCAGACCGTCACCCAAACCGAGTCCGGCAGACCCTCCGTCGACACCACCATCCTGCTCGCCTCATTCAAGGTCGGCGAGGCCGAGCGGGTCATGTCCGAGGGAGCGGTGTCCATGGACGCCTGCCGTACGTTTCCCGGAACCAAACGCGGTCTGCCGGTCAACTTCACGCTCCAGGCGAGCAGCTCCGCCTCGGGCTTGGGTGACCAGTCCGCCTACATCCACGTGCTCAGCGTCGGTGCCCACGAAAACCTGGCCACCACGTACTTGGTCGTGCGGGTCGGCAATACGATCGCCCGGTTCATGTCCTCGAGCCCCGCTCAGGACGGGTTCCCTCCGTATCCCGACTCCCTGGCAAAGGCCCAGGTGCTAAAACTCATGGACGTCCGCTGACGTTCGACGTTCGCCGTTCGGGCCGTTGTCCTGTCGCACCGAACCGCGATCGAACCAGGAGCAAGCTCACAGAGCCCCGCGCACCGGCCGACCTGGGTCGACCCCCCTGTCGAACCCCTGTCGGGCCCCTCCGGCAGCTCGGGAACGACAAGGGTTTTCCCCGATTCGCGCCGAGTCCCCGATGGCTACCGTTTGGTAGCGGTACCCCTCGACTTCTCGTGCCGAACACCTCCCCCGTACCGAAGCGCTCCCGGCGTCAGGAATCGGAAGTCAAGCGCGGTTTCCCGTTCAATGCGCGGTCGGCTCCCCGCACCCTGATCCGTGATTCGCTCGTCGGACACCACCCAATGCGACCGGACGCCGCTTCCCTTCGGCCTTCGGCCGTCCCCTCCGCGCACCTACACCCCCCGCGGGTGCGCCTGCTCGCGCGCCGAGTCGGGCACTGCGGCGCAGTGCATCGATTTCGATCCATCGCATCGCGACGGATGCCGTCGGCCACCACCGACGGTCTTCGGTCGACACGCACAGGAACACATCCCTCCGGCGCCGGCGAAATCCGGCGCCCTCGTCGCGCTGCGTCGGCTCCACCGAACCACTCCTCCATCTCCCGGAGTTCGCTCCCCTCCAGGTGGCTCCGACCAGCGTTCCCCCGGTCGCAACGAGGGGTTCCATACGGTTCCACATCCCGGCTTTCACACCCCCGGTTCCGGATCCACGCGTCCCCCACGCGGGTTGAAAGGAAGAAAATGGTGAGCAGGCATTCTCTGATCAACAGGCTCCTGGTGGTCTCCGCCGCTGTGGCGGCGATCGCCGCCGGCGGCGCGGGGCAGACGATCGCGTCGTCCACCCCGCCGCCCTCGAACCCGGGCGACGTCACACCGCACATCGTCGGTGGCACCACGGCCGCACAGGGCGAATTCCCCTGGATGGTACGGCTGTCCATGGGCTGTGGCGGCACCATGTACACTGACCAGATCGTGTTGACCGCGGCGCACTGCGTCGACGGATCCGGCCCCGACTCGAGTATCACGGCCACCTACGGTGTGGTGGACCTGAACAACCCGGCGGCCGTCAAGCGCACGTCCGTCGAGGTGCTCAGGTCCCCCACCTACGACACCCCCACGGGCGGCGACTGGGCACTGATCAAGCTGGCCGGCCCGATACCCGGCGCGGCGACGATACCGATCGCCACGAACAAGACCTACGACAACGGCACCTTCACCATCGCCGGCTGGGGTGCGGCCACCGAGGGCGGCGGACAGCAGCGCTATCTGCTCAAGGCCGACGTCCCGTTCGTGACGGACGCGACCTGCAAGGCGTCGCCCGGGTATTCGGGGTTGATCCCGGCGGCCGAGATCTGCGCCGCGTATCCGCAGGGCGGCACGGACACGTGCCAGGGCGACTCGGGCGGGCCGATGTTCCGCAAGGACGGCACCAACGCCTGGATCCAGGTCGGAATCACGAGTTGGGGTGTCGGCTGCGCCCGACCGGGCCGACCGGGCGTGTACACCGAGGTGAGCACCTTTGCCACCGCCATCGCGCAGGGCGCGGCCGAATTGGGCGGGGTCGATCCCCCGGACGGTAAAACGTTCGAGAACACCAACGACGTCGCGATCCCGGACAACGGCGGCGCCGTGTTCAGCGACATCGCCGTGACCGGCGTCGCGGGCAACGCGCCGGCGACCCTCAAGGTCGGCGTCGACATCAAGCACACCTGGCGCGGCGACCTGACCGTCGACCTGGTGGCCCCCGACGGCACGGCCTACCGGCTCAAGAACTCCAGCGGCAGCGACTCCGCCGACAACATCATCACGACCTACACCGTCAACGCCTCCAGCGAAGTCGCCAACGGCACCTGGCGCCTGAAACTCCAGGACGTCGCCGCCGCCGACACCGGCAAGATCGACTCCTGGAAGGTCACCTTCTAGCCCGACGGGATCGCCTCCCGACGATCCTTCCCGATCTCCCACGACCACGTTCCGGGGATAGCCCGCCTTCCTCGGCCCCGATGCCCTCCACGCACGGCGTGGGCAGGGGCTGTACCGATCCAGGCTCGGCTCGGCCCGACGCGGATTCCCGCGCCGGGCCGGGCCGAGCCGCGCGTCGTCCCCTCGACTCGGGCCGGGCGTGAAGTACCTGTGCGCTTGGGCGTTGACACCCGCACACGCCTACCGTCGATCCCGGCTCGACGGCCACTCGGCCGTGGCCGCGTTCCTCGGGCACGTCGCCCACACACTCGGGCTCGCGCGCCTTGCGCCCACTCGGGCTCGCGCGCCTTGCGCCCACACATCGGGCCCGCACACCTTGCGCCCACAGTGCGGTATCACGAACGACCGGCAGCGCGACCGGCGGTGGCGAGCAGCTCGTCGACCGAGCCCGCGAAGTCCGGCAGCAGCCGCATCGCGATCGTCCACGCGTCGGGGTCCTCGCCGAGGTGCGCGTCAACGAGCGCACGCAACGGCCCGGCCAGCGGCCGCAGTTTCCCGCGGCTTCGCTGCTCGTCGCCGAACGCCCACAGGAGGAACGAGGCCACCGCGGTGTGCGTCAGCAGGTCGTCCGGCGTGAGCGTGCCTGAACGCAGGCACGCGGCGAGCGCCGGGAGCACGAGCGTCCACCCCGAGCCCTCGCGACGGCCCCACACCCGGGCCGCGGCCGGCAGGAGCGCCAGGGCGGTCGACCGGGGCAGCGCCGCCAGCAGCCGGGCGTAACGCTGTGGTTCGGCTTCGAACAGCGCGACGGCGACCGGCTCCGGCAGCGCGGGGTGGCGGCTGACGGTGTCGAGGACGTTCACCTCCGCGCGTCCCGAGGTCACGTCGTCGAGGACCACGTCCCATGGGATCGAGGCTCCGACCGGGGTGTAGTGCGCGACGGGGACCGGTTCCGCCGCCGTCCCGGTCGTCCGGGCGAGGAGTTCCGCGCGCTCGTACGCGGTGAGGGTGTTGCCGGTGAGCAGCGCGGCGTCCACCTCGCCCAGGCCGAGCGCGATCAGTTCGGCGCGCTTGCCGGGGTCGTGCTCGACGCCCGCCACGAAGTCGCGCAGCACCTCGGGGCGGCGCGAGGCCAACTCCCGTGCGATCGGCGGGACGAGCGCCGGTGCGACCAAGGCCCGGCGGCTGACCGCGGCCGGCTCCGGGAGGACGTCGTCGTCGAACGCCGCGAGGATCGCGGACAGCGCGTCGGCGTCCGCACAGGACAGCAGCAGCCGCAGCGGCGAAGGACCGGCCGACGGCGGGCGGGTCGGCCGCAGTTGCCAGGGGAAGTCGGTCCACGACGCAGGCGCCTTGCCCGAAGGCGTCTTCGCCGAGCCGGGCGGGTTCAGCCACGGGACGGTGGCTGCCTCGTCGAGCAACGCCAGGATACTGCCGGGGTATTCGGCGTCCCGGGTGAGCAGTGTCGCGGCCGCGCGCCAGGCGCCGGGGTCCGTGCCGAGCCGGGTCCGCACCGCCTCGCACAGGCCCTGTTCGAGGGCGGCCACCTCCTCCTCGGCGAGGGTCACCCTGATCCAGTCGTCGTTGGGCGGCGACCAGTGCAGCGCGTCGATCAGCCCGAGGAACCGTGCCGCGCCGGGCCCCCGGCGCAGGATGTCGTCCGGCGTGACCGTGCCGGTGTCCAGCGCCACCCGGGCGGGGAACGTGTACGGGTTGTCGGTCGGCCCGTACGCGAGCAGGGCCAGCGCGGTCTCGGTCGGGCATGCGGGTTCGCCGACGAGCGCCACGCACTCGTCGTCCTGCCACGGCTTTTCGAGGTGCCGCACCGCGGTCTCGGCCCAGTCGTCGGCGGTCCACTTCTCCGGGCGCAGCAGCGCGAGCGTCTCGGTGAACCACTCGTGGCCGCGCGGCGACGACGTGTCGGGGCCGACCACCAGTGCGCCGGACCCCTGGGGTGGCAGCGGCCGTCTGCCGAGGATCGTCCGGTATGTCTCGGCGGCCAGTTCCGGGTCGGGGCAGTCCATCGCCATGCCGAGATCCGGCAGCGCGTCCGTGCATATGAGCCGTTGGCGCAGCACCGGCGCGATCGGGAGGGCGGCCAGCGCCCGGCGGCGCAGCGAGCCCGGAATCCTGCGGTGGAAGAACACCGCCGCCCGGACGTCCGGATCGGGGTCGGCGGCGAGCGCGGCCATCGATCGGTGGTCGAGGAATCGGTTGCGGGCGTACGCCGCGCGGTCGGCGGCGGCACCGTCCCGCAGGCACCACGCGACGGCGCTCGGCCGCAGGGCACAGTACTCCAGGAGCTGCGCGCGCTGCTCGGCTCCGACGCGGGCGAGTGCCAGACCGGCCTGGCGTCTGTCTCCCGCGCCGGCCAACGCCGCGAGAGCGACCAGGTCCGGAAGGGGGAACGAGCGCTTCTCCACCGGCGTCACGTGCGCCTCCCGCCGACCGCACCCGGGGCGCCGCCGGCACCGGCCAACGCCCTGAGGGCAGTCGGGCGAGCCGGGCGGCGTTTGTGCTCACCCCGCGCGGCCACGCGCACCTGCGTCCGGCGACGTCCCGCGCGCCTCGCCCGGCTCGACGTCCGGCAGCCGGTAAGCAGCCCGGCGGTCGCCGCGAAGGCGCGCACACGTGCCGTGTCGAGGTCGGGGGCGGGGGCGGGCGGGACGGACGCAGAGTTCACACCCCTACCTTGACCGACAACCGCAGGTTGTCAAATACCACTCCGGATGTCGGCCGCCGTGACCCCCGACCACCGCGCTGCGGCCGGCTGCACGAGGCCTGGCCGGTGCTCGCGCGGCATCTACGGAACAGGCACCGGCACTTCCCCGGGTCACCGCAGCACAGACCCGGACGTCCTCAGGGGCAAGTAGCGCAGGTACTCCTTTATGGCGGCGGTCGCGTTGACCCGGTCCTCGTTGATCGGGTCGCAGGGTTCCCGGTCCAGCGGACCGCCGTGCGACTACGACAGCCAGAGCTTTCGCTCGATGACGGCGCTCTTGCGGGCGCCTTGTTCGGTGACGAAGGGGGTGATCTCCACGCCGGAACGGCGATGGTTGACTTGTGCCGGCGTCAGTGGCGTCTGGGGTGCCTTCCACGCGGCGGGCTTGAGGCCCAGGGCCACGACGGAGAGGGCCGGCACGGTGTCCGCGGTGCGTACTTGGGCAGAGGGGTCGCGCGTTGCCGAGGAGATCGCGGCGGAGGCGTCCGGAGGATTCCTGGCCTCCTCGAATCTGGTGATTTCGCCGAAGTGTTGCATGCCGGCCCTCGCGGCGAACTCTCCGAAATGCGCGACGTGATGGTCGACTTTGGCGTCGAAGAGCTGGGCGTCGAGGCCCGATGGTGACGCTTCTTTCGTCGCCGCGTTGCGCCCTCGTCGATGCGCCCTTCGCACCAGGCGATCGTCTCGCCGAGCCCGGCGAAGTTCGCGCTTCGCTTCTTTGACGGATTCCATACCGGGACGGGCTGTTCGAGGTACCTGCGGGTTCCGGCGGTTGGCCTTCCAAACCCGTCGGTCGTACTTCGCCTGGATACGCCTGCCGTACACCATCTCTCGGGCGATGCGTACCGCCATCGCCGTCGCGTCCGGCGTCAGACCGGCCAAGCGGGCATCGTCCGCGTCTCTACGCGCGGCCGAACTCGCCCTCATGCGCTCGAACATGCCCCTCCACCGCGACTCTGCCAACGCCGCGCAAGAGCCACCTGTGCGACGACTTCGACGACGACTTCGACCCGGATGCTCATCGTGGCCCCCATGAAGTCACATCACCACGGCTCTCGGCAACATCGATGCCGGCGCGCCCCTCGCCCGATCGTCGACCACCGCCCGCGCGTTGCCGCGGCCCGGGACGCCGGTTCCGCGCGTCCCGGGCCCGAATGCGGACGGGCGCCGCTACTTGCCGCCGCTGCCGCGGTCGGCCGTGTCATATGCCTGTCGCGGGGGGTGCTTTGGCGCCCCGATCCGCCGATCGGCGCGGCGGGCAGGCGATGTCACCGCTGCCCGGGCCGGTCGGACAATCTCGTGTCGACCCGGTCGAGGCGCCCTTCGCGTGTTGCTCGCGGACGGGGTCAGCACCGTCGGACGGAACTCACCTCGTTCTTCTGCGGCGACGGCAGGTTGGTGGTCTGGCCGTCGAGGATGTTGAGGATCTTGTTCTTGTATCCGGCGTCGCGGAACAGGCACCAGTCGTCCTTGGTGTTGTTCCGGGCCGACCACACGTGGTCGTTGAGCTTGCCCGACAGGACGCTCAGATCGGAGGCGCCGTCCTCGAACTCGTAGTGCGCCCCGGTGCCGTTCGCACCGAAATAGATGCAGAACTTCTTCGAGTCGCACGGCCACGTCGACGCTTCCGTGCGTGCCGTCGCAGATGGGGCCGAAATCACGACGGCTCCGACCAGCGATGCGGCGACTACTGCGGCGCTGCGCGTCCTGAAGGCCATGATGCCACTTCCTTTCACATCCCGAAGGCGCCGACGAAACGCTTTTCGGCCCTGTCGCCCCCTCGCGGCGTCGGCGGTCCGAGACGGGTCGACGTGAGGGTTCTACGCATCCGTATCCACCTCCAAGCGGACCCGAGCCCACGATCACCCGAAAGGATGGACCGACCCGACTGTCGGGCCTGCCCAGCGCAAACACGACGCCGGACGATGGCGCGGGCACCCCGATTGTCCGCGCCACCGTCACCGGGCTCACCCCTCGTGGGCGAGCCACAGGTCCGGGCCGAACACCTCGTAGTGGATGTCGCCGGCCGCGACCCCCCGCTCGATGAGTTGTCCCCGCACCGCGCGCATGAAGGGCAGTGGACCGCACAGGTACGCGTGTGCGGCGGGCGGTAGGGAAACGTCCGTCAGGTCCATGCGGCCGGTGCGGTCGGCCGGCCACTCGGCGTCCGACGACTCGTACCAGAAGTGTGCCGTGCCGGCCTTGAGCTTGGCGGTGAGCGCCAAGTGGTCGGCGCGCAGCGCGTGGTCGGCCGGAGTGCGGTCGGCGTGCAGGACCGTAACCGGGCCGGCGTGGCCGAGCCCCGTCAGGTGGTCGAGCATCGACACCATGGGCGTGCAGCCGATGCCCGCCGAGACCAGCACGAGTGGTGCGTCGGTGTCGGTGAGCGCGATGTCGCCATAGGGCGCGGAGAGGGTGAGCCGGTGGCCCTCGTGGACGTGCGCGTGCAGGTGGTTGGACACCTCACCTTCCGGCGCTCCCGCCGCGCGCACGCGCTTGACCGTTATCGTGCGGGTGGCGGAACCGGGTGCGCAGGAGAGGCTGTACTGACGGATCTGCCGTGCCCCGTCGGCGAGTTCGACCCGCACGGAGACGTACTGGCCCGGCTGGAAGCCCGGCGCGTCGCCGCCGTCGACCGGGCGGAGTCGGAACGTGGCGACGTCCGCGGTCTCGCGGGTCCGGGCGACCACCTCCCATTCGCGCCAGGTGTCCCCGTCCACCGCGCCTGCCTCGGCGTACAGACGCTCCTCGATCGCGATGAGGGCGTTGGCCATCAGCCAGTACACCTCGCCCCACGCCTGGGCCACCGCTTCGGTGACGGCGTCGCCGAGGATCTCGACGATGGCGCGGAACAGATGGGTGTGCACGATCTCGTACTGATCGCGGGTGATACCGAGCGACGCGTGCTTGTGCGCGATCCGGGCGAGCATCGCGTCCGGGCGGACCCCGGGGTGCTCGACCAGCGCGGTCGCGAACGCTGCGATCGAGCCGGCGAGCGCCTGCTTCTGCGCGCCGGACGCCTGGTTGCCTCGGTTGAACAGGTCACGCAGCAGTTCCGGGTGCGCCGCGAACAGGTTCCGATAGAAGAGGTCGGTGATCTCCGTGACGGCGCCGCCTACGGCGGGCAGCGTGGCTCGAACGGTCTCGACGGACTTCTCGGACAACATCTGGAACTCCAAATTGGTATAGGAGATTCGTATTTAAGAACGCGCGAACAGGCCCGTGGATGACGGGGAAGCGGGGGCGGGCGCGTCGGGCCTGTCCACAGCCGGCCGACCCGGGCCGGCGCTTCGGTCGGTCGTGCGTTCAGACCACCCGCGCCGGGGCACGCCCGACCATGCCGAGCAGCAACGGTCCGGTCGGCGACTCGACCAGATCGGCGAGGCGTACGGGGTCGAGCGACGCGTGGAACGCTTCCTGCGCCCGGCTCAGCGCGCCCCGCAACCGACAGGCACCCGCCAACGGGCACGGCTCCTCCCCCTCGCACTCGACGACGTCCCCGGTGCCCTCCAGTTCGCGCACGAGGCCACCGATCGACGCGACGCGCCCCGCCGAGGTGAGCGCCAACCCCCCGCCGCGTCCGCGTCGCGCCTCGACCAGGCCGAGGTGTTGCAGCCGCGCCACGGCCTTGGCCACGTGTGTGTACGGCACGTCCACCACCTCGGCGACCTGCCGAGTGGTGAGCAGTTCCTCTTTGGCCATCGCGAGACACATCAGGGTCCGCAGCGCCACGTCGGTGAACTTCGCAAGCCGCATGACCACACACTATTTAATACGCATCTCGCATGCAAATTAACCTGCGCATCGGCATGTCGTGCTGAATCCGCCGACACGGACGCGGAGGCTTCAAGGGACCGAAGGTGACGGGCCGGCCGGCACAGGCACCACGGCCACGCGTTCGCCACTCGTTCGCCACTCGTTCGCCACTCGTTCGCCACTCGGGCGCCTCGGGGGCCGAGGAGCCCGGCGGGGCCAATCGGCCCCGGCATCCGGCGGCCGACCGATGTCGACCCGGCGCGATCAGCGCTTGCGGGCGACGCCGCCGAACTCGATCCATTCCGCGCTCTCCTGGGCCGGCCCGGGCGTTCCGTCCGGGCGCCAGGTGGATACCTCGACGAGGCCGGGGTCGAGCAGTTCCAGGCCGGTGAAGTAGGTCTCCACATCCGACGCCTCGCGGACGCGGCCCCAATTGCCCTGGGTGGCGGTGAGCATGAACTCGCTCAGGCGCTCGCGTACTTCGGAGTTTGCCGAGACCAGGTGCGAGATGACGACGAAACTGCCCGGGGCGAGCCGGTCCATGACACGTTCGACCAGAGCCGCCGGTTCGTCGCTGTCCGGCAGACAGTGCAGGACCGAGACGAACAGCGCCGCGGTCGGCTTGGTGACGTCGATCAACTTGGCCACCTCCGCGTTGTCCATGATCGCATCGGTGTCCCGAAAGTCCGCGGTGATCACGGTCGTTCGGTCGTTGTCCGCGAGAATCGCGCGCCCGTGCGCCCACACGATCGGGTCGTGGTCGATGTAGGCGACGCGCGACGCCGGATCGACGCGCTGCGCTATCTGGTGCACGTTGTCCTGGGTGGGCAGACCCGATCCGTGGTCGAGGAACTGCCGCACGCCGTACTCGCTCGCCAGCACCCGGACCGCGCGTTGGAGGAAGCGCCGATTGTTGATCGCCAGCGCACGCGTGCCCGGCGCCGCCTTGGACAACTCCTCGGATGCCTCGCGGTCGACCCGGTAGTTGTCCTTGCCGCCCAGATAGTAGTCGTACATTCGCGCCACGCTGGGAACCGTGAGATCGAACCCGCCGGGCGGGTTGACCTGCGCCCGCTCCCGGGCATCGTCCTGCGCGTCGATCGAGCGCTCTGCCATGCGAATCCCCCACGGATGCCCGGCAATTGACGGTGTGTCACACGATATGAACACGCCGGACGCAGCCTAGCCGATGCTTGACCGAGTCCAAATCCTCGACGCGTATTCGGCCCGGCCGTTGTGCGTCAGTCGATGAGGTAGTCGTCGAGGACGGGTCCCTTGGTCCAGTTCCAGTAGTCCACGAGGCGCCAGGGACTGGCGGTGTAGACCTCGCCGTCGGCGTTCTTGAAGTAGGAGTGCCTGATGGTCGGGTGCGACCACACCAATTGCCGTACTGCGGCGCGGTGTCGGGCAACGTAGTCCTCGTGGGCCGTGCGGGTGGGTTCGAGGGCGCGGGCGCCGCGCTCGATGACGGCGTCGATACAGGCGGAGATGTACTGCATCTGGCATTCGGACTGGAAGATCAGGCTGCCGCCGTGTGCGAGGGCGGTGCCGGGGCCGTACATGCAGAAGAGGTTGGGGAAGTTCGGCACGGTGATGCCGAGGTACGCGGTGGGTGTCTCGCCCCACTGTTCGGCGAGAACCGCGCCGTCCCGGCCGACGACGCGCATGGGGTAGAGGTAGCGGTTGGCCTGGAAACCGGTGGCGTAGACGATGATGTCGGCCTCGTGGCGCACGCCGTCCGCGGTGACGACGGCGTCCTTGTCGATGCGTGCGATGGGGTCGCGGACGAGGGTGACGTCGTCGCGTTTGAGGGTGCGCAGCCAACTGCCGTTGTCCTGCAGGGTGCGCTTGCCGGTGGCCGGGTAGTCCGGGAGGACCTTGGCGAACAACTCCGGGTCGTCGCCGACCTGGCTTCGGATCCATTCGGTGAAGATCTCGCGCGTGCGGTCGTTGCGCTCGCTGATGGAGCGGTCCTGGTGCGGCCAGTCGGGGTCGATGCGGGCGCCTTCGAGAGCGCCGTCGCTGCCGGGCCAGAAGATCATGAAGCGGTACCAGCGTCCGTAGAAGGGCAGGTGCCGCATGGCCCACCGCACGCCCGGACCGACCTTGCCGTGGTAGTTCGGGTTGGGGAACATCCACTGCGCGGAGCGCTGGAAGACGGTCAGGTGCGCGACGTCCTCGGCGATCGCGGGTGCGATCTGGAAGCCGGACGCGCCGGCTCCGATCATCGCGACGCGCTTTCCGCGGTGGTCGACGCCGTGGTCCCAGTGGGAGGAGTGGAACGCGGGGCCGGCGAAGTCCTCCGCGCCGTCGAAGTGCGGGATGTGGGGTCGGTTGAGCAGGCCGACCGCGGAGATCACGGCCCGGGCGGTGACCGTGTCCTCCCGGGCGCCGGGACCGCGGGTGGTGACCCGCCAGGTACCCGTGGGCTCGTCCCACACGGCCTGGGAAACCTCGGTGTCCCAGCGCACGTGGTCGGCGATGCCGTGGCGGTCCATCACATCGCGGAAGTAGCCCTGGAGTTCGGGCCCACGGGCGTAGAACTCGCTCCAGTGGTCCGAGGGTTCGAAGCTGTAGCAGTAGAAGTGGTTGCCGACGTCGACGCGGCAGCCGGGGTAGGTGTTCTCGTACCACGTGCCGCCGACATCCGGGTTCTTCTCGATGATCGTGAAGGGGATGCCGGCCTCCTTCAGGCGGATGCCCGCGAGCAGGCCGGACTGGCCGCAGCCGATGACCAGCACCGGGAACGCCTCGCGGGCCTCGGCGACCCCCGAGGTGGGGACGAACTCGGCGGGCGGCTCCCCCAGTTGCATGTCCTCCAGCATCATGGGCACGTACTCGGCCGGGATCTCCGCGCAGGCGACCCAGTTCATCATCGCGTGGAGCAGTTCGGGGTCGGGCTGCGCGGGCAGGGTGCAGCCGTTGTCGCGGTAGGCACGGATGGCGTCCAGGGCCTGGGCGCGGACCCGGGCCTTCTCTTCCTCGGTGAGGAAGCCCTGTACTTCGTTCAGGACGAGGCCGCGTGGGCGTATCGGCCCGCTGATCCACGACGGGTCACCGGTCAGGTGGACGAGCGACAGCATCAGGGCGGGGATGCTGACGTCTTCGAGCGCGGCGGCGATGGTGGCGTCGTCGTCGGTGAAGGGAAGCCCGACGTGCGGGTGGCGTTCGGACATGCTCGTGTGCTCCTGCGCGTGGGGGTCGGGACAAGGTACTCGGGGACGGACGAGGCGGCGGCCGGGTCGCCGGGAGCCGGTGCGCCGGGAGGGGGTGCGGCGGTGCCCCGTCGCGCATCGGCAAGGTGCCACCCGGGCCGCTCCGCGCTGCCGCCTCGTGTGTCGCGCGGGGCAACGGCCGCGGTGGCCGTTGCCGCTGCTGTTCCCGACATCGTGAGGTAGCCGCGCTGGTCGGCGCCCCATACGCGGGCTGCTCCGTTCGTTTGGGACCCGGCGACGGCGCTCATGACGGCCCGCGCTGCGCCCATATCGAGACGGAGTTCAATATGCAACCATGTCCCGCAGTGAAGCCTAGGGGCCTAAAAATCACAAGAGACGCGCGACCGCGGTTCGCGTCGCCGGACCCGCGACGACCCGGATGGGAGCGAGGAGGCCGAAGCGCTGCCTCCTCGCCGGCGGGTGGCCGCTTTCGTCTCCTCGATCCGGCTGGACGCCGCGAGCACGGGAGCAGCGAGCGACTCTACGAATCCTCGCCGCGGAAGACGAACACGTCGTTGCGGCACTCCGACAGCGGCCGCACGTTCACGCCGCCCCCAAAGTGCCGTTGCCGCGGCACGACGTCAGAGGGAGGCGATGACCTCGGCCGACGTCAAGGGCAACGAGAACATGGGGTAGTCGTAGGTGATCGCGTTCTCGTGCTCCTCCTGGGAAGTGGCGGCAACGCAGTCCGCCAGGGTGATGACGCGGAAGCCGTTCTCGTACCCGGTGCGCATCGTCGACTCCACACAGCAGTTGGTGAGGAAACCGCCGAGGATGATCGTCTCGATCCCCTTGTTCCGCAGGATGAAGTCGAGGTTCGTGCTCGCGAAGGTATCGAGGCCGCGCTTGCCTTCGATCACGATGTCGCCCTCCGCCGGCGCCAAGTCGTCCACGATCGCGGCACCCCAGGTGTTCTTGACGAAGGCCGAGCCGTCCACGACTCCCTTGAGGATGCCGTACGGGTGGCGAGACAGTTCGCCGTAGCCGGGGGCGAACGTGATGGGTGCGTGCATGATCGTGACGCCTGCGGCACGAGCGGCTGCGACCAGGGCCACGGTGTTCGCGAGCATTCCGGTCTTGGCCATGACATCGGCAACGGCGCTGTTGAGCACCCCGCCCTCGCTGGTGAAGTCGTTCTGGTACTCGATCAGGACAAGTGCGGTCTTCGCCGGGTCGAGGCGGAAGGTCTCGGACATGGCGGCTCCTTGGTGAGCTGGAACGTCAACGGTCTCGGCCAGTTTGCCCGAGATGGCCTCGTACAGCGCCCGGTTCGGAATCACGGGCGGGTTCCCTTCCGAGGGGACCGGCGGTCCGCCGTGCGGCGAGACTTCCGGATGCGGGGCCGGTCGCTCACGGCGTCGCGCGCGTCGGTCGCACGCGCGATCGTGTGACCCGCCCGGGGACGACAGCGGGGCCGGATCCGGGATCAGGGTCGGCAGGCGGACGATTCGCTCCCGGTGTTCCCCGGCTCCGAAGTCCCACCCGCCACTGGCGAACTCCGGCGGACTCCGCTTGGCGGTCGTGGTCACCGAGCCGGCGGACCCGGACCCGTCGAGATCCACGGACGCCGGGATCCGTACGGGTGGAATTCGGAGCACCTCTGGCGAGCCCGACGGGGGCGACTGCGGCAAGCGGCAGAGACTCACCGGAAGTCCTCACCACCCGTGAAGAACGAACCGAGTACACCGAGCAGAGGAAGAGCTCCGTGAAGATCAAAGACATCACCCCCACCTCCGGCAAAGTCGACCGCGCCACCGAGGTAGTGCTCACCCTGGATGCGGAAATGCCACCCTTCGCCAAGGTCATTTGGGACGATATGGCAGTACTGCCCAAGCACATCAACGGGCCCAAGCTGACGCTCGACACACCCTTTTACGACCCCAAGAATCTCCCTGACGTGCCATGCGAAGCCGACGTATGCGTGGCGGACGAAGACGGAAACAACAGAAGCAACGTCGTGAAGTTCACCTACACGAAGTAATCGCACACAGCCGCCAGTCCGTCGAAGCCTGCCCGGCGCCGCCCCCGGCGGCCCCGGGCGCCCCGGGCGTTCACCGGTCCCGGTTGACCCGGGCCGTGTAGGCGGCCGTGGCCGGGTGGGACTTCGCCTTGTCGGGGGCGGTGACCTTGATCGCGACCGTTCCCCCGGCCGGCCCCGCGAAGAGCTGCGGCGCCTCCGCGACCCCCTCGTCGTCACTGACCACATTCGCCTCGGCCCGGCGCCCGTTCGACGTCTCGAACCGTGACCCGGTGCCGCCGGTGACGGTGAAACGCACACGTGCCCCCGCCACCAGAACCCCGTCGTTGCGCGCTTCCACTTTCAGTGGCTGCGCGAACGGCTCGCCCGGCTTGGCCTGTTGCTTGTCGAGGTGGCCGAAGCCGGAGAGCGTTTCCACCTTCGGCCGGGCCGGTGGAGGGGCGGTGACCGCGGTCACCATGCGCACGCGGTTGACCCAATGGTCGGCGAGCACGAGGTTGCCGCGGCCGTCGACGGTCATTCCCGTGACGTCACCGAGTCGAGCGGAGACGGCCGGCCCGCCGTCGCCGCTGGGCTCGCTGTCGGATCCCTTGCTGCCGTTGCCCGCGATGGTGGTGATCGTCTGGTCCGGTGCGACCTTGCGCACCCGGTAGTTCTCGGTATCGGAGATGTACAGGTTTCCGAGCGGGTCGAATGCCAGGGCTGCCGGCTTGTTGAAACGAGCAGCGGTGGCCTTGCCGCCGTCGCCCTGAAAGCCCGCGGTCCCGGTCCCGGCGACCGTCGTGACGATACCGTTGTGGATCTTGCGTACCCGATGCTCGCGACTCTCGCTCACATACAGGTCCCCCGCCTTGTCGCACGCCAGGCCCGAGATGCCGTTGAAGCCGGTTTCGGTGGCCCGGCATCCATCCGGTGCCGGCTTGTCGCTGCCGTCGCCCGCCACGGTGGTGATGACGCCCTGAGTGTCGACCTTGCGAATCCTGGAGCGTGCGGGCGTGGCGCCGAGGACACGCTCGACGATGTACAGGTTTCCCTGGCCGTCCATCGCCAGGTGGGTCGGAGTCAGGATGCGGGCCGCGGTGGCCTTTCCGCCGTCTCCGTCGGAGCCCGGTTTGCCTGTGCCGACCACGGTCGTGATCAGCCCGTCCGGCCCCACCCTGCGCACCCGATGGTTCCAGGCATCACCGATGTACACGTTTCCGGTACGGTCCACGGCCAGGCTCCAGGGGCCGTGGAACTCGGCGTCGGTGGCCTTCCCACCGTCACCCCTGGGGCCACACACACCGCTTCCGGCCGCCGTGGTGATGACGCCCCTCGCGTCGACTTTGCGTACACGCTCGTTGAAGCCGTCGGCGATGAAGACATTGCCCGCCCCATCGACCGCCACGTCCTCCAGTTCGTCGAACAGGGCGTCGGTGGCCTTCCCGCCGTCACCCCCGAAGCCGCTCTTCCCGGTGCCGGCCAGCCTGAGCATCGTCCCGGGCTCGACGGGCTCCGCACCGGGATGCCCTGCAGATTCGACTGTTTGCTCGTTCCGCGCCGATCCGTCCATGACCGTCATGATCACGCGATCCATCCGAAAGCAACGCCCCGCACGCTCGACCGAACAACACATTCACCCCATTCGCCGAGCCGGAGGTCGAGCCTGATGAGCCTGGCCGGCGTTCTGCGGCAACTTTTCGGTTCATGCCGCGCGGGACAGCCGGAAACACCATCCGACACGGAGTCCATCCACCGGGGATCCCGCCGCCGCGTCGCGCCTTGTCGGCGACCGTCGCACAGCCCGCCCCACCTCGATCGCCGCCGCCAGGTCCGTGGCACGCGGCACGAGCGGATGAACGCAAGCCGGTTACCCGTTCAGGGCACGCCGCACAGCCGAGTCAGGGCGTTGCGACGGTGTGCCGGTAGAGGGCCGCGGCATTTCGGTGGGTCATGCGCTCGACCTCCTCGTCCGGCACGCCGGCGAACTGCCGAGCGAGCACTTCCTGACTGTCCGGCCATGTGGAGTCGGGGTGCGGGTAGTCGGTTTCGACCATGATGTGATCGACACCGATGAGGTGCCGCAGCCGCATGGTCGCGGGGTCGGAGAGCACGGTGAACCAGAAGTTGCGGCGCAGGTAGTCGACGGGCGAGTGGCTCCCGAAGTCGGCGCGGTAGTCGAGGTCGCGGCCCATGAACTCGATGCGGTCGATGAACATCGGCACCCATCCGATACCTCCCTCGGACAAGGCGATCTTGATGTCCGGGAAGCGCACCGGGATGCGGGCGAAGAGCCAATCGGCGGCGGCGGCCATCGAGTTGATCGGGAACAGCACGCCCAGGACCGCGGCCGTCGAGTCGCGGGAGGGAACGATCGTCTCGGAGGACGAACCGACGTGGAGGTTCACGACCGTGCCGGTCTCCTCGCACGCGCGGAAGAACGGGTCCCACGCGTCGCTGTACAGGGACGGCAGCCCGAGACGCTCCGGGTTCTCGCTGAACGTGACGGCGACGAAGCCGCGTTCGGCGTTGCGCCGGACCTCGGCGGCGGCGAGTTCGGGGTCGCCGAGCCAGGGGAGCTGACACGCGATGAATCGTTCGGGGTACGGAGTGATCCAGGCGTCGAGCAGCCAGTCGTTGTAGGCCCGCAGGGAAGCGAGCCCCAGGTCGTGGTCACCCATCGTGAGAAAACGTCGTCCGGCGAAGCCGAACGGCGCCGAGGGGAAGTTGAGTTGTGCGGCGATGCCGGCGGCGTCCATGTGGCGTACGCGTTCGCCCGCGTCGTACGTCGCGGGGTGCAACTCGTCGAAGTTGACCGGGCCGAGGTAGCCCTTGCCCGCTTCCCAGCCGCGGAGGGCGTCGGAGCCGAGCAGTGGGACGCGGTCGTTCTCGAACACCCACCAGTCGTTGCCCGCCGCGTCGCGTTCGAGGTGCGGCGCGGCGTCTCGCATGCGCGCGGGCACGCGGTCGCGGAACAGGTCGGGGGTTTCGATGAGATGGTCGTCGACCGAGATGATGTGGAACCGGTTCGTGCCGGTGGGGACTTCGCCGCGCAGCACGAGGTCGCCCTTCGGACCGGCGTAGGCGAGGATGCGTTCGAGCAGGTCAGCCATGGGAAGCCTCCGGGAATTCGGGGCGCGGTGCTGGGGGCGCGCCGATGGGGATGCCGAGCGGGGTCGTGCGGTCGTCGAGGTCGACGACCGCGCCGTCGCGGCGCGGGAAGAGGGCGTGCGGCGTCGCGTCGGTGATGCCGTGTTCCTCGAACGGGGGCGAGTGGTCGACGGTCGGTTCGCGCGCTTCGGTGACGCGGCGGGTGTCCCGGTGGAAGCGGCTGGAGCGGTCCGTGTCCGTGACGCGGTTCGCGACGGGGGCGAGGCGGTCGTAGGGCCTCGTGCTCACTCCGCGTCCCGGGCGCCGCTGCGCAAAATGGTGCCCGGCAGGCGGTGCAAGCGGTCGGTGACCTGCGCGCCGTGCTCGCGGATCGCGACGCCGGCCACGAGGATGTGGTCGAGTCCGGTGGGCGCGTCGGCGATGAGGCGTTCTCCGTCGGCGGGCAGGTCGCGCACCCGCCGGGTCGGGCCCGGGGAAAGGGCGTCGTAGTCGACGACGACGAGGTCGGCGTGGCCCCCCGGGCGCAGCCGTCCGCGGTCGACGCCGAGCACGTCGGCGATCTCCCCGGTGAGTTTGTGGATGCCGTGTTCGAGCGGCAGGACGTCGCGGTCGCGCACCCAGTTGGCGAGGAAGTCGGTGGGCATGACGGCGTCGCAGATCTGACCGACGTGCGCTCCGGCGTCGGACAGGCCCATGATGCAGCCTTCGCCGCGGATGAGTGTGGTGACGCCGTCTTTGTCGTCGTTGGCGAAGGTGACGGTGAAGCGGCTCGCCAGGGCGTCGTCGAGGGCGAGGTCGCAGATGACGTCGAAGGGCGTGGTGTCGCGTTGGGCGGCGATCGCCGCGACCGGCGCGCCGACCAGGTCCGGGCGCGAGGGCGAGTGGGTGACCGTGATGGTCTGCCAGCGCGGGTCGAGCCACCGGCCGCTCTCGAACTCGTCCCAGGCGCGCGCCCGCCAGGTCCGGTCCCGGAAGACGGTGTGCCGGCGGTCGACGGGTACGGCGACCAGGTCGGCGAACGCGGGCAGCGCGTAGAAGGAGGTCGGCTCGGCGACGGAGAACTCCTGGGTGATGGGTCGGCAGGTGACCTGCGCCCAGACGTCCGCGCCGTCGCGGCGGCCTCGCAGATGGTCGGCGAGCTTGTCCTGGTACGGCGCCCGGGAGGCCGTTCCCTCCGGGTAGGTGAGGATCGATGTCCAGGTCAGCGGGCGGCCGAGGCGGCGCTGGAAGTCGTACACCCAGCGGTAGTTCTCCCCGGTCGCGATGTGCACGATGCCCAGGCCGACCTCGGCGGTGACGGACGCGAGCGCTTCGACCTCCTCCTGGCCGGCGACCATGGACGGGACCAGGCGGCCGCCGTCGCCGAGGTGGAAGCCGGCGCGGTCGCTGGAGAATCCGAGGGCGCCGCCGCGGAGCGCGTCGGCGACGGCACCGCGCATTCGGGCGAGTTCGTCGTCGGTGGCGGGGCGTTCATAGGCCTCCTCGCCCATCACGTAGGTGCGAACGGCGGTGTGCCCCACGAATCCCCCGAAGTGGATCGCCGTACCGCGCCGCCGCACGGCCTCCAGGTATTCGGGGTAGGTCTCGAAGTCCCATGCCACGCCGGCCTCGAGGGTCGCGCCGCGCATGTCCTCGACCATCTCCAGCGTGCCGAGCAGCGAACGGCGGTCCTGCGGGCGGGCGGGGGCGAGGCTGTAGCCGCAGTTGCCGGCCACGACCGCGGTGACGCCGTGCCAGGACGACGGCGTCAGGAGCCCGTCCCACAGGACTTGCGGGTCGTAGTGGGTGTGGATGTCGAGAAAGCCGGGCACGACGAGGCGCCCGGTGGCGTCGATCTCGTGCCGGCCCGTCACGGTGTCCCCGATCTCGGTGACACGCCCGTCGCGGATGCCGACGTCGGCGCGGCGCGAAGGTCCGCCGGTGCCGTCGACGACCGTCCCGCCGCGCACGGCGATGTCGTTGCTACTCATGTTCGTTCTCCCGGTCGTTGCGTGTGGTGCCGGACGCGCCGGAGGTGGGTGCGCACCGCGCCCGGACGGTGGTCCGTGGCGGCCGCCATGACGTCCACGACGGCCGGCGTGTCTTCCGGCGTACCGCGGCGCCTCCGCGAGCCTGTGGAACGCCGCGGAATCCCCGACGGCGCCGCCCGTTCCTCGCCCGCAACGTATCCGGAGTAGATGCCTAAGGCAAGAGTTGCCGTAGGCAATGCTTGAATCCGAACAGGCACCTCGAACCAGGGAATCACCGGCTGACCGGTACCGTTCTGCCATGGTTGATCGCCGCGCCCGCAGCACACCGAACGCTTCCCGCCCCCCGGCCCTCGACGCCGCCGCGGACGCCGGCGGCGAGGATTCCGGCGACCGCGTGATCCGGGCCATCCAGCGGTTCTCCCGCAGCCCGGCACACGCCGAGCTGGCGCGTGCGCTGTACGGCGCCGGCGGCAAGGAACTCACGCCCACCCAGGTCGACGCGCTGGAAACCCTCGCGTCGCGGCCCGAGTGGCGCATGCACGAGTTCGCGGAGGCACTCGACATCGACCGGGGCGCGGCCAGCCGCACGACCGACCGCCTCCTCAAACTCGGGCTGGCCGAACGGCGGCCGGACGAGGGCGACCGGCGGTACGTCATCGTCCAGGCCACCACCGCGGGTCGGCGCATCAGCCGCCGCATCCAGCGCGACCGCTACGCGCTCATGCAGGAGGTCCTCAGCGGCCTGTCCGGCCGCCGACGCTCGGAACTGGCGGAACTGCTCGAATACGTCACCGCGGCCATGGAGGCGACGCTGAGCCGCAGGGCGGCCGCGGGACAAACGCCGACCTGATCGGACGCGCCCCGGCTCGACGTCGGCGGATGCCGGACCCACGGATGAACAGCCCTTCCCCCGAACACTCGCTCCGGTGCACGAGCACGGCGCGCACCGGGGCCACGACTGCCCCTACGGCATGATGCCGCCCAGGGGTTGCTCGGTCCAGATGGTCTTCCCCGTGGGGCCGTGGCGGCTGCCCCACCGGGTGGTCAGTTGGGCGACCAGGAACAGTCCTCGCCCGCCTTCGTCACTCCACTTGGCACGCCGCAGCCGAGGCTGGGTGTTGCTGGGGTCGGAGACCTCGCACACGAGGACCTTGTCGCGAATCAGTCGTAGCACCACCGGCCCGCCGGCGTAGCGGATCGCGTTGGTCACGAGTTCGCTGGCGACGAGTTCGGTGGTGAAGGCCGCGTCCTCCAGTCCCCACGCGGTGAGTTGCCGGGTGACTCGCTCACGCGCACCGGCGACGGCGGCCGGATCGGCGGGGATCTCCCAGGACGCGACGTCACACGAGTCGACGGTCCGCACCCGCGCCAGAAGCAGGGCGATGTCGTCGGACGGGTTGGCCGGGCCGATCTTCGCGACCAGTGTGTGGGCGGCTTCGTCGAGGTCCCGAGCGGGGTCGTGCAGCGGGACCAGCCCCTGGCGCAGGGCCTCCATCCCGGCGGTGATGTCACCCCCGCACTCCACGAGGCCGTCGGTGTAGAACGCGAGGGCAGTGCCCGGTGGCACGTCGATCTCGGTGAGTTCGAACGGCATTCCGCCGACGCCCAGGGGTGGGCCCGGCGTGACGTCGACGAACTCGACCGTTCCGTCGGGCCGTACCAGCGCGGGTGGCGGATGTCCCGCGCTCGCCATGGCCAGGCGGCCGGTGATGGGCTCGTAGACGGCGTAGAGACAGGTCGCGGCCGGCATGTCGTCGTGCGTCTCGTCGCTGTTTCCGGTCAGGCGCAGGACGATGTCGTCGAGGTGCGCCAGGAGTTCGTCGGGCGGGAGTTCGAGGTCGGCGAGGGTTTGGACGGCGGTACTCAGCCGACCCATCAGCGCGGTCGCGCGCAGACCGTGTCCCACCACGTCCCCGACCACGAACGCGACCCGGAGCGAGGAGAGTTCGATGACGTCGTACCAATCCCCGCCAACGCCCGAGCCGGTGCCCGTGGGCAGGTAGACGCCTGCCGTACGGGCGGCCGCCGTGTCGGTGGACGCCGACGGCAGCAGGCTGCGTTGGAGTGCGACGGCGGCCGTGTGCTCGCGGGTGTAGCGGCGGGCGTTGTCGATGCTCAACGCGCCGCGGGAGGCGATCTCCCGGAACAGGCGCACGTCCGCGTCGTCGAACGGCTCCGCTCCTTCGCGGCGCCACACCTCGATGCTGCCCAGGATCAGCCCCCGGGCGACGATGGCGGTGGCCATGAAGCCGTTGCCGCCGGCCGGGGCCAGGCGCTCGAACGCCCAGGTATCGCCCCCGAGTGCCGCGAGCATCGTGGCCCGGTCGGGAACCGAGAGGATCTCGCCCTGGCGGTACTGCGACCGGATGTCCATATCCGGAACACGCGGCAGATTCTCGCCCACGGGCACGTAGGGGGCCGAGTGGTCCACGCCCGCCGAGCTGACGGCGGCCCTTCGCAGCCCCACGTCCGCACCGCCTCGCTGGGGTGGCTCATCGCCGTCGAACACCTCGATGGCGAGGTTCACCACCGCCATGTCCCCCAGTTCCGGCACCAGGGCGGCGGTCAGTTGACGCGCGGTGGTCACCACGTCCAGCGAGTCGCCGATGGCCTTCGCCGCGTGGAACAGCAGATCCAGGCGGCGCCGGGCGCGTTCCTGCTCCGAGATGTCGGCGAACGCGAGGACCAGACCGGCCGGTCGACCCGCTGTGTCCCCCGTGCGCAACGCGGACAGCGAAACCACCAGGCGCGTACGGGGGTTGCCCGGGGTGGGTATCGACTGTGGGTGGTAGAGCAGCGGGGTTCCCGTTTCGAGGACGCGGCGCAGGGCCGAGACGAGCCCCTCCGCGTCCGCGGCGGACACCAGGGCGTCCACCCGGCTCCCCACGGGGATCGTCAGGCCGTGGAACCGCTCGGGCGCGACGTTGCTGCGCCGGACTCGCAGATCGCCGTCCAGCAGGGCCAGGCCGACGCTGCCCTCCCCGGTCAGCGCTTCGACGAGCGCCTCCTCCACACCGCCCATCGGCTCGCCGTCCATGGCCTCGGTGGGTGATGTCCCGGTGGACGGTGAGGGTATGTCCATGTTGCACCTTGGCTTTCACCTGTTGAGCCGTGCGGGTTGTCCCACGTGCGCCGGCGAACTCTCCACGATGCCAAAGTCGTCGCGGAACGTTCCTTTCCAGCCGGCCACGATATTGCCAACCGCGTGGTTACGGCTGGACAACCGCCCGCATGTCGTTCGAGCGGACCCTTGCGAAGCCGAACGTGTCGGACGAAACGCGGAAGGTTACGCGTGGCCCCGGCCACGACGCCGGTCTGATCCCGGCCCGCCCGGGGGACCGTGCCTCGCGCGGCGGCACGGTCCCCGTTCGGGTGCTCTTCGACACCCTTCCCCGACATCTCGAACCCGAGGAATTCGGTGTCCACCAGGCCGTCACGGACGGCGAGAACGCGGTCGCCCTCGACCACATGCGGGCCGCTACGAGCCGGCGCACGCCGTGAAGGCGAGGGCGTAGCACAGGACATCCTCGGCGATCGCCGCCGGCAGTGCGGGAATTCCGGTATTCGCGGCTGCGTCACGCCACGCCGCTCCCATGATGGCGCCGCCCACCGAGGCACCGGCGCCCACGAGCGCCGCGACCATCGCGCCGCCGCCGGTACGACGTGCCAGCATCGCGGCGGCCGTCGCTCCCAGCAGGACACGCGGAGCCAGGCCCGGCAGGCTCAGGCGCGACGGGACGTCGGGGCGCTTGTCCGCGACGAGTTCGCCGATCGCGGCCGAGCCGACGGCGAGCCGCGACGGGATGCCCGCGCCGCGCGCGGTGAAGCGAACGGCCGTGACCCCCGCCTGGCTTCGGCCGCCGCTCGCCGCCCCCACCAGGAAGGCGCGCAGGAGGGCGGTCACTTGGGGTCCATCGTCGCGAGCGCCGCGTACGTCGTGAAGCCGTACGCGATGTGCGGCACGATGTCGGCGGCCCAGTCGGTCGTCGACCACGCGCGCGGGTCCGACACCCGCAGCCCGGCCATCGGGGCGTTGGCGGCGATCATGGCAACGGCGCCCACGAGCAGTGAACCCGCCCAGATCGGCGGTCGCAGGCCGATGCCGCGCAACAGGCCGAAGGCGGCGCCGACACCTACGCCCGTCGCGATGCCCGACAGCGCGCCGAGCCCGGTCAATCGGTTCGCGCGCGTGTCGGAGGCGCCCCCGACGGGGTGTCCGATGCGGCGCGCGATGGTGGCCACCGTGCGTTGTGGCGTCTCACTGGCCGGACGCGCCCGTCCGGCCATGTCGGCGTAGGTGACCGCATCGAGAGCGGTGGTGCCGGCCGCGCCCGCGGCGGCTCCGCGCATGATCCCTGAAAACATGTCCACCCGTTGCCCACGCGCCGCGTGCGCAAACCGCCGTCGGGCGCCCCTGGCCGGCCCCGACGTCGGCCGATTCCGCCTCGTCCACAGAGCCGTTCGCCCCTCCCCTCGGCCCGGTCGTCGACGCGGTTCGCGCCCCGAACAGCGACGACGTCGAGTACGTCCGAACGCCCGGATCCTCGGAACCGCCGAGAGCATCGGCGCCGGGCAACCGGCCGACCGGGCGCGACCATCCTCGTGTCGTTGACGGCGGCGTGGACGCGTCCGTGGGCGGCCTTCGTATGCCGGGCACGGCGCCGATCACCTGTGCGGTTCCCCCGAGATGGATGTGCCGACGCTCCTCCGTCCGGTGGGCACCGGAACGTGTGACGACGTCCGGTCGAGCGCGCAGCCGCAACGATTACCGGCATCGGTTCACGGGCACGGGCACGGGCGGGGTGCCGCCACGGGATCCCTGTCATGAGGCCACAGGACACGGACGAGGATCCGGCGGAGCTCGTGAGGGACGCCCAGCGGGACCCCGAGGACCACCGGACCGGCGCTCGTGACCGGCCCCCGTCCCCGGGCATGGGGAGCAGCAGCGGTGCGACGCGCAACCGCCCGGCGAGAGGACGTCTTGTGCCCGATTCCACTTCGCTGCCCTCCGATGATCCCCACCGTCGCCCCGCCGGGGTGGACGACGCCACCGTGGCCGCCGTCGGGAGATTGTCGGAGGCGTGGGAGTACACCGCCCGCGCCCGGGGTCACCTCTACGCGTTCCATCAGCTCACCGGCAGCGCCGATCGCATCCTCCAGGACGCGGTGGACATGCTGTGCCGGGCCGGGCACGAGGAGGCCGCCCGCGTCCTGGCGACCGAGATCGCCGGTCGCGACGTCATCCCGGGACAGTGGACCTTCGAGATCGTCGAGGCGTACGACCACACGTACTACCAGCCGTTCGCCGACGCCGAACAACGCCTGCGCGAGGAGTTGGTCGGCGGCAGGCGGCATCTCCACGAGGCGGAGATGAAACAGCGCCTGCGCACCCGCGGACACTCCGACACCGCTGCCCAGCGGGAGCGTGTCGATCACACCGGCCCGGGCCGCGTGCCGGCGCCCGACGAACTCTAGCTGTCGAACTGCTCGCTGTGCGGCGGGCCGCGTCGAGGGGGTGGGGGGTCGGGGGACGCAGGCGCTGCCGCCGGTCAGCGGTGGAGCGTGAGCCAGGCGTCGGGCTCGGGGTGCACCTCGGTCCCGAACGGCCGGCCGGCCCGGGTCAGCGTTGCCGCGAGCCACTCGGCATCGACGCGTGGGGCGCGCCGGAGACGCATCCTGACGGCGCGCAGCGGTGCCATGCGCAGACCGACCAGCTCTCCCGTATCGCGGGCCACGGTGGCGAGATACAGGAGCCGCAGGTCGTCGCGGTAGTACTCGTGGCCGCGGATCCCTTCGTAGTCGTCGACGCAATCGCCGCAGCCGTACAGGATCAGCTTGTTCCGGTACACGTCAATCGCCCGCGGGTGATGCGAGGAATGACCGTGCACGACGTCCACGCCGCCGTCGATCAGGCGACGTGCGCATCGGGTCTGCGCCGGCTCGATGTCGTAGCCCCAGTTCGACCCCCAGTGCACGGACGCGACCACGACGTCCCCCGGGCGTTTCGCCCGGCCCACCCTTTCGACGAGTTCCGCGGCGTCCCGCTCCGATCCCTCATGGGTGAGGTCGACGCCGGAGCGGTTCGCGCTCGCGGCCCAGCCGGGCGGCACCCCGCTGGACTGCGTCCCCTGGGAAAAGACCACCACCCGCCCGTCTTCCCCGACGGGCACCACCGCGGGGCGCCGGGCTTCCTCGATGTCGGCCCCCGCGCCGGCGGTGCGCAGCCCCGCCCCGTGCAGCGCGTCGAGGGTGTCCGCCAGACCCGTACGGCCGAAGTCGAGGAGGTGGTTGTTCGCCAGGACGCAGACGTCCGGCCGGACCGCCTCGAGGCACGGGATGTTGTCGGGGTGCATCCGGTAGTGCACGGCCTTGAACGGCTCGAAGTCGTCGCTGGTGGTGATGCCGGTCTCCAGATTCACGATCCGCACGTCGGGCGCCTCGGCATCGAGGACCTCCAGCGCATCGCCCCAGGGCCAACGGAATGCCACCGGTCGCGGAATGGGTCCGTTGGCCTCCTCCGCCAATCGCACGTATTCGCGCGCGTCGCCGACGAAGCTTTCGCGCAGCGACGGATCCCCCGGGTGCGGAAGAATCCGGTCGATGCCGCGGCCCAGCATCACGTCTCCGCACAGACACAGCGTCACGTGGCGCTTGCTCATCCTTCAAGGATTCCACCCCCGGGCACCAGGCCCCGGGCCCCACCTCCGCGCACGGCGTCGCACCGGCTGACCGAGACGGCGTGGCGGCGCCCGGCGAACGCCCGGAACGGGCTCGTGCCCGGGGCGCCCCGGGGCCGCAGTGGGGAGTGCGCTCGTCCTTGACGTGCATTACCTTCGCGAACTCGTCCGTGCCGTCGAGCCGGATGTAGCGGATGCCTCGTTCGAGGCGGTGACCGCGTCCGGATCGGTGGAACGTTGCGGCGCCGCGGAGCCTTCCGCGGGCTCGGACCTCGCCGGCCACAGGCCGGTGAACACGGCGGTGGCCAAAGTGACGGCGCCGGCGGCGAGGAAGGCGCTGTTGAGGCCGGTCTCGAAGGAGGCGCCGCCGGATTGCCGGGTGCGGACGATGGCTCCGAGTACCGCCACACCGAGTACCGCGCCGATCTGCCGGGTGGTGCTGCTGATGCCCGACGCGAGGCCGCCTTCCTGCGGGCCGACCGCTTGGATGGCGGCTCCCGTCAGGGGGGACAGGGTCAGGGCGAAGCCGATGCCGACGGCTCCCAGCCGCCACCACACGTTCCCGTAGCCGGTGTCGGCGTGCACCATGCCGAGCGCCAGCAGTCCCAGGCCGGCCAGGGCCAGGCCGGTGGTAACCACGATTCGGAAGCCGTATCGGACGGCGAGCCGGCCCGCGTACGGGCTGACGATCACCATGGCGAGGGATGTCGGCAGGGTCTGCAGGCCGGCGCGCAGGATCGAGCTGCCCTGGACGTACACGAAGAATTGGGAGAAGAAGAACGACGAGCCCATGAGCGCGAACCCCACCACGACCATGGCGGTGTTGGAGACGGTGAACTGCCGCTGCCGGAACAGTCGCAGCGGCAGCATCGGAGCGGAACGGCGCGCTTCGACGGCGACGAAGGCGGCGAGGAGGATCACCGCGGCGGTGAAGCTGCCCAGGATCACCGGCGACGTCCAGCCGGCGGCACCACCCTCGATCAGCCCGTAGGTCAGCACCCCCACCCCCAGAACGGACAGCACCGTCCCCGGGATGTCGATCGCGGGGGCGTTCGGATTGCGGGTCTCCTCAAGGCTGCGCAGACCGACCAGCAGAAGGACCACGCCGATGGGCAGATTGACCAGGAAGATGGCGGGCCAGCCGAAGGCATCCGTCAGCACACCGCCGGCCACGGGGCCTGCGGCCAGGCCGATTCCGCTGAATCCGGCCCACAGCCCGATCGCCTTGACGCGTTCTTGCGGCACGGGATGGGCCGCGGCGAGCAGGGCCAGCGAGGCGGGGCTCAGCGCCGCGGCCCCGATGCCCTGCAGCACCCGACCGGCGACCAGCCAGCCGACCGAGGGCGCGAGGCTGCACAGCACCGACGCGGCGGTGAACACCGCCACGCCGGTCAGGTACACCCGCTTGCGGCCGAACCGGTCGGCGAAGACACCGCCGGACAGCAGCAGCATGGCGACCAGCAGTACGTACGCGTCGACGATCCATTGCAGGCCGGTCAGCCGAGTGTGCAGCCGGTGCTGCATATCGGGTAGCGCCGCTCCAACAATCGTGTTGTCGAGCAGGACCATGAATTGGCCCAGGCAGGTCACCGTGAGCAGCACGGCCCGGTTCGGTCGACTGCCTACGGCCGCGGGCGTTGCAGCCATGGGGATTCCTCTCGGTCGTTGGTTGCGCCTCTCCACGGCCGACGCGGTCGGCCTCCGGCGCTCTAAAGCAGTCAGTGGCTGCGTTAGGCGACTGTAGGGAAGGTTGCCTCACAAACGCAAGTGACGATTGCGTTAAGGTGGGGGCATGAACGAGCGAGAGCGAGAGCGAGCCCGACGGCCCGGCGGGCGCAGCGCCCGCGTCGGCGCGGAGGTACACCAGGCCGTCACCGACCTGATCAGCGAGCGCGGCCACGGCAACTTCACCGTCGGCGACGTCGCAGCCCGCGCGGGCGTGGCCGACAGCAGCATCTACCGCCGGTGGGGCAGCCTGGAAACCCTGCTCACCGACGTGGCGCTCACCCGCCTCAACGCGCGGTCGCCGATGCCCGACACCGGGAGCCTGGCCGGCGACCTGCGCACCTACGCGGCCAACGTGGCCCGCGAGATCACCGGACCCGACGGCCCGGCGCTGCTGCACCTGGTCGTCGCCCTGTCGAGCAACGGCCGGCAGGGCCTGCAGGCGCGTGACGACCTCCGCGCCGAACGCACCCGGCAACTGCAGTCCATGCTCGATCGCGCCCGCGAACGCGGCGAGGACGCACCCGACGCGTTCGGCGTGCTGGACCACATCCTGGCCCCGATGTACATCCGCGTCTTGTTCGGCGTGGGCCCGCTCACCCCGGACTACGTCGACGGGCTGGTCGACCGACTGTTGTGGCCTCGACCCGGGACTGCAACGCCGAACTCGGGCTGCCGCTGACGTGTGCCGACGAGGCGCGGCCCCTGGTCGCCGGCACACAGCGCACGGCCGTCGCGCACTCGGCGCACGCCGGTCCCCGGTGCCCGCCCCGCACGGGATGTACAAAGTCCCCGCGCCGAGTGCCAAAGACCCGGCCGACCTGTGTGCCGCACAGTGGAACCGTCGATCACGTCCCCGTCGCGGGGACATCACACCCGGCGGCCTGGATCACCGCCGATCGGATCTCCTGGTCCCCCAGGCGGATCGATGCGGCGAACCCGCCGGGAATTCACTGGGCGAACTCCTTTGACTACGGGGGTAGTCATGCGCATGAAGAAGGCGCTTTGCGCCGCGGTTTCGACGGCCGCCCTGGCCGGTGGCGCGACGGTGGTGTCCGCGGGCACGCGGAATCCGTGGAACTCCCTCGGAGCCAGGTGGCCGCCTTCGCGTTCTCCTCGATGACCGCCCGGCGCTCCCCGCTACAGATACGCCGGTGCGACACCGAGGCCTACTACTTCGTCGTCGTGCGCGACGGCGCGCTCCGGCTGGAGCAACAGCGCCGGGTGGCCTGCCTCGGCCGCGGGGACATGGCGCTGTTCTCGACGTCCCACCCCCTGGCGTGCGATTTCCTTGGGGCCGGCGGGCAGGTCGAGCTGACGCTGCTCCGGCTGAGCCGTACCGCCCTGCCGTTGGCCGCCGGGCGCGCGGACGGGCTGTTGGGCGAACGGCTGCCCGGCCTGGCCGGCTCGGCCGCCCTGCTCCGCAGCTATCTGTCCGACCTGCCGGCCGCGGCCCGCTCCTGCGGCTCCGCCGAGTTGGCCGGGCTCGACGACATCGCCGTGGCTCTCGCCACACGGTCCTCGCGGCTCGTCTCGGCCGACTACGCGACCTGCCCGCGGACACCCGGGCCGCCGCCCTGCGCACCCGCATCGGCGCGTTCATCGACCAGCACCTCGCGAACCCGGAGCTCCGGCCGGCGGCGATCGCGGCGTCCCAGCACATCTCGCTGCGGACTCTGCACACGTTGTTCCGCGACGAGCCCGAGACCGTCGCCTCCACCATCCGCCGCAGGCGCCTGGAACACTGCCGCGAGGAGCCGGCCGATCCCTCGCTCGCCGGCCGGACCATCGGGGAGATCGCCGCCCGCTGGGGATTTCGCAGCTCGGCCGACTCCAGTCGCGCATTTCGCCACGCCTACGGCATCTCCCCGAGCCAAGCCCGTCTTCGTGCCGAACCGTCCCCGGCGCAGGTCTATGCGTCGGGGACGGCGGCGTTGTCGGCGAAGGCGGCGCCGGTCGGCTCGAACTCGCCGGGCCCTGAGCCGGATCCGCCCGAGTAGACGATGTCGATCAGCAGGATCCGGTCGTTGCCCGCCGTGCCGTCCTTGTCCGTGGACGTGGTGAGCCAGATGTCCCCGTCGGAGTCGACCTCCACGGTGCGCAGCCGGTCGTACGTCCCCTCGAAGTACGTCTTCTGCTCGACCAGGTTGGAGCCGGAGTCGATGCGCAGCCGGTAGACCCGCTGGCCCCGAGTCGTGGCCACGAACACGTGGTCGTTGATGATGGTCAGGCCGCTCGGCGAGGCGGACGCCACCGGCCAGGTCTTCTTCGGCGCGATGTATCCGGAGCAACTACCTTCGGTGCCCTGACAGTTGGGCCAGCCGTAGTTGCCGCCCCTCTGGATCAGGTTGACCTCGTCCATGATGTTGTCGCCGAACTCCGCCTGCCACAGGCGTCCCTTGGAGTCGAAGTCCAGGCCCTGCGGGTTGCGGTGCCCGATGGACCAGACGGCGTTGCCGAACGGGTTGTCCGACGGGATCGAGCCGTCCGGGTTGATGCGCAGGATCTTGCCGTTGAGCGAGTTCTTGTCCTGCGCCCGGGAGTCGTTCTGGGCATCGCCCATGCCGGCGTACAGCTTGCCGTCAGGCCCGAAGCGAAGCCGCCCGCCGTTGTGGTAGCGGCTCTTGGCCATGCCATCGAGCAGCACCGTGTAGCCGCTCAGCGCGTTGTTCTCCAGCCTCATCCGGGCGATGCGGTTGCCGTCGGACGAGGTGTGCAGGAAGTACACGTAGTGGTCGGTGGCGAAGTTCGGGGAGACCTCCACGCCCATGAGGCCGCCCTCGCCGCCGGTGGTCTGCGAGTTGGGCACCTTGCCGAGCTGCGTCTTCTGGCCGGACTTGGTCAACCGGTAGACGTTGAAGGTGTTCCGCTCGGTGTAGATCCCGGAGCCGTCCGGCAGGAACGCCACGCCCCAGGCGACATCCACACCGCCGGCCAGGGTCTTCACCGTGCCCGGATCGGGGATGCCGCCCGGCTGGGAACCCGCGGTGGTGACGCTGATCTCCGGGCCGAACGCCGACCGGTTGCCCTTGGCGTCGAAGGCGCGCACCTTGAACCTGTACGTCGTGTCGGCCTGCAGACCCGCGACGGTCGTGGACGCGGTCCCCGAGGTACCCGCGGCGGCGCCGTCACGGTGGATGTCATACCCCGTGACCTTCACGTTGTCGGTGGACGGCGTCCAAGCCAGGTCGACACTCGTCGCGGTCTTGCCGGTGGCGCGCAGCCCCTGCGGGACACTGGGCGCCTCGCCGTCGGGCGGCGCGGGCAGCGTGGCGATGGTGACCACGTTGCTGGCGTCGGAGACGTTCGGGGCGGCATCGCGCGCGAAGACGGTCCAGTCGTAGCTGGTCTCGGGCGTCAGGCCGGTCACCGTGGTGGCCGACGTGGAGCCGTCGACCTGCTTCATGAGCTGGCCGTGCTGGTAGACGTCGTACCCGGTGACCTTCACGTTGTCACTGGCCGCGTCCCAGGTGAGGGACACGGAGGTGGCGGTCGGCTCCTTGTCCTTGCGCAGGTTCTTCGGGGCCGTCGGCTTCTCGGTGTCGGTCGGGCTCTGCGGGGTGAGGGTCAGGCTGTCCAGGTTGGGGCCGTCCACGCCCGAGGTGGTGGCGCGGATCCTGTTCGTGCCCGCGGCCAGTGCCGTGGTGACGGAGGCCGTCTTCCAGGTCGTCCAGGCGCCGGTGCCGGGGAAGGAGAGGTCGTCGGCGGCCTGGGTGCCGTTGACCGTGATGTCCAACCGCCGGTCGGCGGAGGTGCCGTTGGCGTAACGGAAGTCGAGCTTCGTGGCTCCCGGCTGCTCCGCCTGGACGGTGAACTCGACGTACGCGTCGGACACCACATCGAAGTTCACGAAGCCGGTGCCGGTGTGGCCGGCGTGGTTGGACTCCACCTTGCCCTTGACGACTTGGGCCGCCTCGGCCTCGTACGTGGCGGCGCGAGGGAGCGGAGCGGAGTGGGCGGCGGGCAGGGCCACGCAGAGCGAGGCGGTGGTGGCCGCGGCCACCAAGGCGCCGAACGCCCTGGACGGCCGGGATTTGACACATCTCACGGTGTCCTCCAGCGAAGAGGGGCTGAGCGCGGGGCGGCTCAGCGACTCGTGATGCTGCCCGGGCGGGTCCCTGCGAAGGTTTCACGGCAACCGACATCCGGCAACGGGCGATCACGCGGGGGAAGTTGGCGCTGGACCTTGATAGTTAGGAAACTTTCCTATCCGGTGATGGAGCACGCTAGGCCTCGGTGGTGTACCTGTCAACGGGTCACGCGCCACTCGATGCGCGGGCTCACTCCCGACCGCCCCTCGGTCGTGCCGCCGAATCGCCGCGTGAGGCATGGAACTTGCCGCACGGTCGCCCACCCACGACGCCGCCCCTGTCCGAGTGTTCGGACAGGGGCGGCGTCGTGGGTGTGTGGTCACACCGCCAGTCGGTGCACGCTTCCGTACGTCGTCCCCGCGAACAGCCACCGGCCGTCGGCCGACACGGTCAGCGACGACACCGACGGCTCCGGCAGGTTCCTGGTGATCGAGCCCCAGGTCCGGCCGCCGTCGGTGCTGCGCAACACCCCGAGCGCCGGGGTGAGGTAGTAGTGCGAGCCCGCGAACACCGTCGAGCCGTCCGGGGTGAACGCCAGCGAACTCAGGGAGCCGGTCAGGTCGGCGGCCACCTTCGTCAGGTGCTTGCCGTCGTCGGTGGTCACGTAGATCGCGTCCGTGGCGGCGATGACCGCGTGGCCCGGGGTGCGCGGGTTCAGCGCGATCGCGCTCACCCAGCCGTCGAGGACCTTGTTCAGGGTGACGCCGCCGTCGGTGGTGCGGAACAGCCCGTCCGGGCCGCCGAGCCAGGCGCTGTCGGGGTTGGCCCGGTCGACGGCGACGCTGGTGAAGCCCTTCAGGTCGTCGTGCCCGTTCTGGACGAGGGACTCGCCGCCGTCGTTGCTGGTGTACACGGCGGACGGCGAGTGGGTGGCGATGTACAGCCGCTTCGGGTCGGCGGGGCTGACCGTGATGCCGAGTGCCTTGCCCGGCACGGCGGTCTGGACGATGGTCCACCGCAGGCCCGCGTCGGTCGACTTCTCCAGGTAGAAGCAGGGTTGATCGGAGGTGCAGGTGTTGCGCACCCGGTACACCGTCGAAGGGTTCGACGGATCGGTGGCCAGGCCGTCGATCCGGTTGCCGAAGGTGTGCGGCGCGGCGCCGGAGAAACCCCATTCCTGGTACCCGCGCGGCAGCCGGCTCTTCAGTGGCGCGGACGACTGGTAGCTTCCGGTCATGGTGCCCGCGACGATCGCCGGGCCCGACCTGCCCTGGGCGACGGTCAGCGACAACACCTCGGAGCCGGGCACCCCGATCCGGCGGAAGGACTGGTGGTCGTCGGTGGTGTAGATGCCCGCGCCGGCCGAGATCACGTCCGTGCCGGGCCGTCCGGGGAAGGTGCCGGTGGACTCGTACAGGTCGATGCGGGCCAGGCCCGCCTCGGCGTGCCAGGTGCGGCCGTTGTCGCGGCTGCCCCATTGCTGCATCTCGCCGGTGGACTGGTTGACCTGGACGTGCAGCCGGCCCGAACCGTCCACGATCGCGGCCAGGACCACCACGTCGGTGCCCCACGGCCCGCGCAGCGTCCGCCAGTGCGCGCCCCGGTCGGTGGAGACCTGCGCGACCTGCAGGTCGCCCCTGGCGACCAGGGTGCCACCGGTGCCGGTGAACTGATCGACATCCGCGCCGGTCGAGCCGGGGCGGGGCAGCTTCACCGGGGTCCGCGCGCCCCGGCGGAGTACCCAGACATCGGCGCCGGACGTGAAGTACAGGTCGCCGCCGGTGAACTTGGGGTTGCGGGCGTCGGCGGGGGAACCGGGCAGCAGCCGCCAGGTGTTGCCGTGATCGGTGGTGACGTGCACGCCGTCGGCGGCCATGGCGTACAGCCGCGCGCCGGTCGGGTCGAACACGACGCCGCTGACGCGGCCCGGGGTGTCCAGCACCCGGGTGAACGTCTTGCCGGCGTCGGTGCTGCGCAGCACGTACCCGTGCCAGTTCTCCTTCTCCAGGCCGCCGGCGAACACCACGTCGGGCCGGAGCGGGCTGGCCGCGACGCCGCCGGCGTCCGTGGCGTCCACGGGCAGTTCGTTGCTCTGCTGCCAGGTGGTGCCCCGGTCGTCGGATCGGAAGACGACGTTGCCGATCGGGGTCTGCACGTAGGCCCGTTCGGGCCGGGCGGGGGTGAAGGCCAGCATGCCGCCGCTGCCGTTCGGGCCGACCTGCCGCCACTCGTTGCCCCGGGTGGCCAGGGTCGTCGTCGGGTCGTCGGGGGCCACTGGTTGCGCTTCGGCGGGCGCCGCGCCGAACGCGCCGAACACGGTGCCGAAGGCCACCGCGGCGATCAGGAATAGTCGGCGTCGGGACAGCTTCGCTGAACCCGACCGTGAATGCTGTGCGTTGGACATTCCGTCTCCCATGGGGCCGGTGGTGTGCTCTTTGTAGTCGCGCCTCCCGACGTCGGCCAGGTGTGGCCGGTGTCCGGTTGCGGCCGGCGCCGGAATCGGCCAAGCTCGCCCGCCATGGAAAACGACGAGTTCGTGTTCGGCGCCGTCGGCGTCGCGCCCTTCGACGAGCGGGTCTACCGCACCGTTCTGGCCGGACCGCCGGTCACCGTGCGCGACTTGGCGGAGCGCACCGGCTCCGGCACCGAGAAGCTGCAGTCGGCCCTCGCCCGGCTGCGCGGCCACGGTCTGGTCAGCCGGCTCTCGGGCCGCCCCACCCGGTGGGCGGCCGTCAGCCCCACCGCCGCCCTCGCCGCCCTGGTTCGCAACGCCCACGCCGACCTCGGCAGGGTCACCGAGACGGCCGCCGAACTCGAGGCCCTCTACCGCGCGCTCGGCGAGGCCGCCCGCCCCGGCGAGGGCGTCGAATTGCTGACCAGCGCCGAGGAGCTCGGCCGGTGGTTCGCCCGGCTCCAGCAGGAGGCCACCGAGGAGATCATGAGCCTGGACCGGCCGCCGTACGTCCTCGCCCACGGCAACCCGCTCCAACACACCCTCCTGGGCCGTGGGGTCCGCTACCGCACGATCTACTCCCCCGAGTCGTTCGAGATACCCGGCAACCTCGACGACGTGACCGGCCTGTCGCGGGCCGGCGAAGAGGCCCGGGTCCTCACCGGCATCCCGCTGAAGATGTCCGTCGCCGATCGCCGGATCGCCCTGCTGCCCCTGCACCTCGACTCGCCCATCACCCGCAGCGTCGTCATCCGGGGCACCACCCTCGTCGACGCCCTGGTCACCCTGTTCGAGGGGCTCTGGACACAAGCCGTCCCACTCACCGCCGCCGGCCCCGAGGAGTGCGACCCGCTCGACGCGGAGGACCGGCGGATCCTGAACCTGCTGCTGTCCGGACTCAAGGACGAGACGATCGCCCGGCAGTTGGGCACCAGCACCCGGAGCCTGCGGCGGCGAATGCGGGTGCTCCTCGACGAGTTGGGCGCGGAGAACCGGTTCCAGGCCGGGGTGCAGGCGGTGCGGCGCGGCTGGGTGTAGGGATGGCGCGAGCGATGTAGACCGAGGACGAGGGTGCGGAGGAGTTCGAACGACTCCGGCTCGGCGTAGGCCCCGGGCAGGGTCGCGACTTTCGGGTCTGCGCGCGCACGATCCGGGTGCGGACTCGTGGTGGATGACTGTTCCTCTCCCGGCGTGTGATGAAACGATGACGGCCCCTTCGAGCGGGGATTTCGGAGGCTCTACTGGACGACATGAACAGCGAGACCAACCCCTCCACCCGCCGTCGGCGCACTGTCCGGCTCACCGTGGGAATCGCCCTCGTCACCGCGACCGGGGTCTTCGGGCTCACCGCCTGCGACGACTCGGACAAGAAGAGCGGGGCCACCGACGGCCGGTCCGATTCGGCCCCCTCGGCCACCACTTCATCCGCCACGGCCCGCGGCGGCCTGGAACCGTCCGCCACCGGGAACAAGAACGTCAGGCTCGCCAAGCTGCTGTGGATGGGTGACTCCATCGGCGAAGTCCAGGCCCCCGCACTCGGGGCGGCGATGAAGGCCAACGGCATGGAGTTCAAGTCGATGGCGGCCGCCGGTGGCGGCGGTGTCATCGGCGAGGTGGCCGAACCCACCTGGGAACAACTGCCGAAGGAACTCGGCTCCTTCAAGCCGAACGTCGTCGTCTACCAAATCACGACCTACGACTGGGGCAGGGCAGAGGAACAACACGCGAGCTACGAACGACTGGCCAAGACGGTGACCGACGCGGGCGCCGAACTCGTCATCGTGTCCGCGCCGCCGTTCAGGATCGACGACTTCTACAAGCCGCACGAGGCCGCGATCAAGTCCGCCCCGAAGTCGGCCCGGGAGGTGGCGGACAAGCACCCGGGCAAGGTGCGCTTCCTCGACGCCGCAGCCCTGTGGGGCACCGACGGCGCCGCTGCCAAGGCGCAGCGAAGCAACGACGGCATCCACTCCTGCCCGCAGGGATCGGCCGCGTTCGCCCAGTGGCTGGGCAAGGAACTCGGCAAGCAGTACTCCTTCACGCCGGCGGCAGTGGACCGCTGGGCCACCGGGTCGTGGACCGGCGACAAGGTCTACGGACGCCTCGGCTGCAAGTAGTCGGCCCCGGGCGATGCGCTCGCCCTTCCGGGCACAGTGATCGAGGGGCGGAACGGGCCCAGGCTCGTTCCGCCCCGTGTCTTTCGGAGCCAAACCCCATGCCTGCGCAGACCTCCCCCCGGCGTACCCATCGGCGGGTTCCCACGCCGTCCACAACGACCGCGAGCCCGCCCACCTCCGCCAAACCGCACATCGGACCGCTGGACGGTCTGCGCGGTGTGGCCGTCGCGGCGGTACTGCTCTTCCACGCCGGACACTTCGGTGGCGGCTTCCTGGGCGTCGACCTGTTCTTCGTGCTGTCCGGGTTCCTGATCAGCGGACTGCTGCTCGAGGAGGCGGCGGCCGGCAACGGCCGCATCGACCTCGTCGCGTTCTGGGGACGGCGTGCCCGCCGCCTGTTGCCCGCACTCGCCGCCATGGTGTCCGGCACGTTGCTGCTCGTGTGGGCCTTCGGCTCGCCCGCGCTGATCCGGAACGCGCTCGACGACAGCCCGTGGGTGGGGGCGAACCTCGCCAACTGGCACTTCATCGCGGACAAGATGGGCTACTGGAACTCCGCCGACACCCGGGTCTTCGGCCACCTGTGGAGCATCGCCGTCGAGGAGCAGTTCTACCTGTTCTGGCCACTGCTCCTGGTCCTGGTGGCCCGAGGCCGGAACGCGGGCCGAAACGTCGCCGTCGTCGCGGCGACCGGGGCTCTGGCCTCGCTGGCCCTGATGATCGATCTCACCGATCCCATCGACACCACCCGCGTGTACGAGGGCACGGACACACGTGCCTCCTCGCTGCTCCTGGGCGCGATGGCGGCCACCGCGCCGGCCACGCGCGCGGTGGCCCGCCTGGGCGAGCACCTGGCCGGGTGGATCTCCCTGGTCCTGGTGTGCGGCCTCGGCGCGTATTGGGTCCTGGCCGACGGAGAGGATTCCCCTTCCCTGTTCCAGGGGGGCATGTTCCTCCACGCGCTGGCCGCCGCCCTCCTCGTCTCCTGCCTCACCCGGGCCCCGGGCAGCCCCGTCGGCCGTGTCCTGGGCGGCACCGCGTTGCGCTGGACCGGTCTGATCTCGTACAGCCTCTACCTGTGGCACTGGCCGGTCTATCTGCTGCTGGACGAGGAACGTCTCGGCTTCTCCGGCTGGGGGCGGACGGCTGTCATCGCGGCGGTTTCGGTTGCCGCCGCCGTACTTTCCAAGTTCCTGGTGGAGGATCCGATCCGCTTTCGGGCCCGTTGGGCACGTGGTCGGACCGGGGTCGTTGCCCTGTTGGCCACGTTCGCCGCGATGGTGGCCCTGTGGGCGGTCATACCGGAGCCCCACAGCGGGGCGGGCTCCGTGGACATCACTCGACTCACCGCCGGATACTGAGAGTTCTACGGGGTCGGGGCGATTCGGCGGTCCGTGGCCGGTCGTCGAAGCAGGTTCACGATTGCGGGAAGCTGTAGTGGTAGCCCTGTTCGTCGAACCAGGTCAGCAGCTTTTCGAGGGCCTGGAAGGACTGTTCGCGGTCGCCGCCGCCGTCGTGCATCAACACGGTGGGTCCCTTGCTCAGTTGCTGTTGGACGCGGGTGACGATGGTGTCGACTCCCGGGCGCTGGTAGTCGCTCGGATCGACGTTCCAACCGAGGGGACGCATGCCGTGGTCGGCGGCGACCCGGCGGCTTTCCGGGGTGAACGCGCCACCGGGCGCGCGGTAGTACCAGATCCGTCGGCCTCCCGACGCCTGGTCGATCATGTCCTTGGCGTCGAGGATCTCTCGTGCCTGGTAGTCGACGGGTTTCTTGTCCATGCCGGTGTCGTGACGCACCGAGTGGTTGCACAGGCGGTGGCCGGCGTCGACGATCCTGCCCAGCAGTTCGGGGTTGGCCTTGGCCGCGGGCCCCAGGACGCAGAACACGGCCTTGGCGTGGTGCTTCTCGAGCAGATCCAGGAAGCGGGGCGTCCACACGGCATCCGGGCCGTCGTCGAGGGTGAGGTTGACCGACTTGCCGCTGTCCTCCGCGTGCCGCGATATCGACGGATCGACCTTGCCGCCCTCCTTGGGGCGCGGGGCGATCGGCGGTTCGACACCGGCGGCGCCCGGCGCCGGGCGGGCCGCCTGGTGGGTGCTGCCGACGGGCCGGTTCGCCGGTGCGTCGGAGGCGCCGGCGCAACCCGCGAGGGCCGTCGCGGTCACGATGAGGGCCATTGCCGTGCCCGCGCCCCTCGCCATGCCGCCGCGACGTATTCCACCAATCATCATAGATATTCCTGTCTCGATATCCCGGGTCTTCGTTCGACTGCCCGCCGAGCCAAACACGTTCGGGTATCGAAACCGGAGGCTGTCATCGTCTCGTCACATATCGCGCACAGATCCGTCATCCCGGGCCCATACGGTGGTCAAGGAGGCCCTGAGCTGTGCGAGCAGGCGCCAACACGCCCGCCGACCGGCTCGGGACGGGATCGCCACCGCGAAATTCGTCGTAAAGTCGAACGGCACCGCAGACCGCCGTTCCTGCCGTACCGCAACGCCTTCGGACGGCCCGGACACAATCCCCCATAATCCGCCGTGACGACTCAGCAGGGAATTGTCACCACCATGCCACGCGTATTGCTTATCGAAGACGATCCCGCAGTCCGAAGAGGCGTCGGTATCGCACTGCGACGGCGCGGCCACGAGGTCGCCGTCGCGCCCACCGGGGAGGCCGGGCTCGCCACCCTGGAGGACTTCCGCCCCGATCTCGTCCTGCTGGATCTGATGTTGCCGGGCATCAACGGCCTGGAGGTGTGCCGCCGGATCCGCGAGCGACACCAACTCCCGATCATCATCCTCACCGCCCGCGGCGACGACATCGACATCGTGGTCGGCCTGGAGGCGGGCGCGGACGACTACGTCGTCAAGCCGGCCGGCGGCGAGGTCCTGGGCGCCCGGATCAAGGCCGCCCTGCGCCGCGCCGTTCCCGCCGACACCGAGGACGGCGCCGCCGAGGACTCGGCGCCGGCCCGGCTCGACCGGTACGGCGAGTTGACCATCGACCGGGCCGCGCTGATCGTGTCCAAGAACGGAACCGAGCTCGCGCTCGCACCCTCCGAACTCAAACTGCTGCTGTACCTGTCCGCCTCCGCCGGGCGCGTCTACAGCCGCGACATCCTCCTCGAACGCGTCTGGGAACACAGCTTCGCCGGGGATGCCCGACTGGTGGACGCGTGCGTGCTGCGGCTGCGCGGGAAGGTCGAGGACGACCCTCGCCGCCCCCGCTACGTACAGACGGTCCGCGGCTTCGGATACCGATTCGGACCGCTGTGACCGAGCCCGGTGTGCGTGCCACGACCCGGTCGCCGGAACCGCTCGGACGCCGGCTGTCGTTGCGCGGGCTGCGCCCTCGGCTGATCGTCGCCTTCCTCCTGGTCGCCGCGTTCAGCGCCCTGACCACCTCCGCGCTGACGTTCGACCGGGCCCGCGACGCGATCCTGGACCGCACCCAAAACGCCGCGACCGACGAACTGCGCGCCCAACTCGACTCGCGCGCGCCCGACCTGCCGTATCCGCCCAGCACCGAGAACCTGCTGGAGTTGACCGTCCTGCTCGACCGCGCGGGCACCCCGCGCGACTGGCGCACGCACGTCTCGTACCAGGACGGCCCACTCATCCCCGCCCAGCCGCCCGGCACCCCCGGCGCGGTCACCGCGGCACTGCGATCCGCGGTGTTGCGGCAGAACGGCGCGGTGGCCCAACGCGTGGCGGGGGCCGACGGCCCGCGGCTGGTCGTCGGGATGCCGATCCTGCACGCGGGGCGGGACGACACCCCCACCCGGATCGTGGTGTACGCCGAAATGTCCCTGCGCGGCGAACAGGCCGACATCCGCGCCCTGGTCACCGCGGCCCGCTACGGCGCGATCCCCGCCGTCGGACTCGCCCTCGTCCCGGCGCTCATCGCCGCAGCGCACGTCCTTCGTCCGGTGCGCCGGCTGCGCGCGGGCGCCCACCGCATCACCGAGGGCGAGCTCGACACCCGCATCCCCGTCCGCGGCACCGGCGAACTCGCGGACCTGACCGCGACGTTCAACACCATGGCCGACACCATCGAACGCGACGCCGCCGAACGGCGCCGCCTGGAGGCCGGCGCCCGCAGGTTCGCGGCCGACGTCTCCCACGAACTGCGCACCCCGCTCGCGGCGATGGTCGCCGTGACCGAGGTCCTCGACGAGGACACCGACCATCTGGACCCCGACATCTCCGAAGCGCTTCGGCTGGTGGCCGAGGAGACCCGCAAACTCGCCCGCATGGTCGAGGACCTGATGGAGATCTCCCGCTTCGACGCCGGGGCCGCGATCCTGCACACCGACGAGGTCGACGTCGCCACCGCGGTACGCCGGACCCTGCGGGCCCGCGGCTGGACCGACCGGGTGGAGACCGAACTCCCCGACGGTATCCGCGTCGTCCTCGACCCACGGCGCTTCGACGTCGCCCTCGCCAACCTGGTCGGCAACGCACTGCGCCACGGCGGCAGCCCCGTGCGCGTCGTCCTGCGCCGCGCCGACGACCTGGTCGCCATCGACGTCGTCGACCGTGGTCCCGGACTGGATCCGGCCGTGCTCCCGCACATCTTCGACCGCTTCTACAAAGCCGACTCGGCCCGGACCCGATCCGAGGGCAGCGGCCTGGGACTTGCCATCGCCCGCGAGAACATCCACCTGCACGGCGGCACCCTACGAGCGGCCGACGCCGCCGAGGGCACCGTGTTCACCATCGAACTCCCACTCGTGCCGCCGGCCGCCGTGCCGGACCCCCGACACCTCGACGACATCGGCGCACACGAAACCGATCACGACGGCGAGCCCGCGTCGTCGGGCGAGGTCGGACACCGACGTACGGAGGACCAGTGAAGCTCGCCACCGCCGTGATCGCCGTCGCGGCCTCCCTTGTCGCCGGATGCGGCATCTCCACCACGAAGCCACACGGAGTCGGCCCCCCGGCCAGCGGCGTTCCCCAGGTCGGCACCGTGCCCGACCGGGCTCGTCTGTTCTTCGTGTCTTCCTACGGTGTCCAAGCGGTGTCCCGACCCACCGACACGTCCCTCGACCCCGGCCAAGCGGTCGCACTGCTCCTGAAGGGACCGACCGACACCGAACGGCGGCAGGGCTTCTCGACCGCCCTGGCGGACGTGGCCGGCCGGGTCGGCGTCGACACCGGGGACGGCAGGGTCACGTTCACGCTGCCCCTCGACGCGGGCCAAGTGCCCGTGGAGGGGATCCACCAACTCACCTGCACCGCGGCCAACGCCCGCGTTCCGGGCGGTCGACCCGTCGCCGACGTCGACATCGACTTCCGCGAACTCGGCAAGCCGGGCGTGTGGGGCCCTTTGCACTGCAACGTCGCCGGCTACTACGCCCTACCCGAAGGGGCCCGCTCCCCGGGGAGCTTTTCCGGCTGAGACTCTCGGACCAAGGGTCTGAGATCCCCATCGGGTGGCGGCTCCTGCACGGCAGGCGTCCCGCCCGGCGGACGGCTCCGCGGCGCCGGCCAGGTATCCGCCGATCCGCTCGATCCCGGCGAGCGCACCGGCTCCCAGTTGTGGAAGCCGCCGATCAGTCCGGTGAGGGCGGGCGGAACGCCCTCGTCGTCGAGCTTGTCGAACCTGGCTGTCATCGCCCCTTCGCACCGCGCCGCGCCGCCACCATCGACACCGGACCTCGATTTCCGGGGCCGAGACCGTCATCGCTCGGGCGGGACGATGGGATTGGGGGTGGGCCAGTTGGTCCACTCGGATGTGCGCTCGCCGTACGGGAGGTGTTCGCGGGCCTTTCGCCACATCCCGTTGACCACGTAGAAGGGGGCCTGAGCGCCGTACTTGTGACCGTAGGCCGCGATGACGAGCAGAATGTGGTTGCGGACGCCGACGTCGCGGGCCGCTTCGCGGCCGGCCTTGAGGCCCTCGTACCAGGCTTCGCGTTGAAGCTGCCATTCGCTTTCGGTCCCCCAGTCGAACGGCCAGTCCTGATCGGGTAGTTCGAGGGCTTCGTAGATGAGGCCGTAGCACTTGCCTTTGGTGAAGGCGATGTTCTCGCCGGTGCCCAGCGCCACCAGGATGTCCCAGGCGATTCCGAAGATCGAGATGACGCTGCCGGCGGCGCCGACGATCCCGAGGGCCTTGAAGATCTGCGACTCGTGCAGCACGTTGGCGATTTCACCGAGGATGTGGACGGCCTCGGCCAAGTCGCCGATGACGTGCGTGCCGAGCAGGAACTCGCCGATGTAATGCTCGAGTTCGTAGGGACTCATCCCGCCGATCTCTGATGCGTCGGGCGGCTCCGGCAGCGGCTCCGCGGGGGGTGCCGGTTCCGGCCGGTCGATCCCGGTGACGTGGTCGAACGCCTCGGCCTCACGCGATTTGCGCTTCGGCTTCCGAGGCGGGTCCGCCGTGATGACGATCTCCGGCAGTCGGATCGGCCCTTTCTTCGCCGGCGCGCTACTCGGCGCACCCGGCGCCGGCGCCGACTCCCCTCCGGTCGGGGCGCCGGAATCACCCACGCCGCGGTCGTCGAGGCTGCGTCCGTGATTGATCGCCGCCCCGGCGGTCGAGATGTTCCTGCCCGCGCCGGCTCCGGGGACCGCGCCGGGGGCGCCGGCTCCGGCTGCCGCCGCCGCGGCGGCGATGCGCGCGAGTTCGATCTCCTTCTGCGCCGCGATCTTCATGGCCTCCCCCGCCCGTGCACCCGCCTCCGCCGCACCGCGTCCCGCCGTTTCCAGGCCGGCGCCGGCGAGTGCGCCGGTCGCCGCGAGGCCGCTCATGTCGCGGAACATGTTGGCGCCGGCAAGCGCGGTCAACGCCGCCTGTACGCCGGCCGGGTCGGGCAGCGGAGTCGGGTTGACGATGTTGACCAGCGGCTGGCTCAAGGTGCCTGGCGTGAGTTCCTCGGTCTCCGCGCGGGACTGCAGTTGGGTGGCGGCGATTTCGGGCGCCGACAGAGGGGTGGGAGAGTCCTGCCAGTTCCAGAAGCGGGTGATGTCGAGCTTCTCCGCGCAGTTGTAGCGACCGAGCACCGCCTCGGCGAACACTCCGCCGCTCGGCAGCGGGACGAGTTCCTGGGTCGCCTGGCGCAGGTCCACGCCGTGGTCGCGCAACCACCGCCCCCATGTCGTCGGTTCACCCTCGGAGTCGGTGGCCTCGTCGTGCATGCGGAAGACGAGGTAGTTGCCCGCGACCGTGACGGGCAGCGGGTCGACGAGCTCCCCGACGGGTCGGCCCTCGAATTCGTACGGTGACAACAGCAGGGCCAGCGAGGCCGAGTCCAGCGCCTGGAAGACCGCCTGGCTGTAGTGCAGCCGGTTGGCCTCGAGGTGTGCCAGGACCTCCGCACCGGCCCGCTGTCCCGAGAACGTCACCACGGTCTGCGCGACACCGGCAGCGGCGGTCAGGTGGACGGGCACATCCAGCGGGAAGTGACGCCCATAGGACACCAAGGAGAGCCGCAACGCCGCGGTCCCCGGGGAATCGATGGACGTGGCCACCGAGATCGCGGCGAGGTCCAGCAAGGCCTCCGGTTGCCGCAGAAACACCCCCTGCGTCGTGAGAGGCCCCAACGGTACGGCGGAGCCGTTGCGCCGCTCCACCGTCATGTGGACGGTCGTCGCGCCCTGCAGGGACAGTCCGACCAACTCGACGTCGTCGGAGAGATGCACCGCGTCGTCCAGCGGGCGTACCACCGCCTTGTGCGTCACGTCGCCCGCGTACTCCAACTGGGCCTGCTGCCACCCGGTCGCGCCCGCCGCCGCGGCTCCGGACGCCCCCGCGACCGTTCCGACCGCAACCGTCTCACCAGGGGCCGGTGCCATCGCGACCGGTCTTGTGGCCGGGGCACGCGACTTTGCGGGTTCGCTGGAGTCCCCCGTCCTGCCCGGCCGGTCGTCGTCCGGGGCCGGGGCCGGAGTCGGAGTCGGAGTCGGAGTCGGAGTCGGAGTCGACGGCAGGTTGTGCGACCCGCCGGGTACGAATACGGGACGGGCCGGCAGCACGGGATACCCGGGATGCATCACGATGATGTCCCCGGGCACGGTGGTCGGCTCTACCGCGACGACGCCGTACTCGGTGGTCAGCAGCTTGTGTGCCCGCTCGTCCAGAGCCGCTGCGGCAAGTACCGCGCGGAACTTCGCGACGACGTCCTGGTTCGTGAAGTCGACCAGCTTCATCGGCACGAACAGGCAGCGTTCGGCCTTGGTCAGCTGCACCGCGACCCGGTAGATCTGGATGACCTCGTAGTACTGCACGGACAACGCGTGCATGTGGTTGTAGTTCGCCACCACACGGGTGCTCACCGCTTCGTGCTCCGACTGCGAGACCTCCCGGACGATGGAGGCCCGCCTGTTGCGCACGGCGTTCGCGCTCTGCTGCGTGCTGTCCATGACGTTCTGCGCCATGGACGCCTCGAGTTCGCGTACGCCGGACGAGGCCGAGAAACCCGTCGCGTCCGTCGTCGTCCTGGCCCGCGACCCGGACGCGCCGATCGTGAGCGGGCCCAGGCCGAGCCCGCCCGAGCCCCCGAACTGCTTGGCGACGCTTTCGCTGTGGCTGCGCGAAAAGCCCGACTGCGCCTCACGCGCGACCGCGTTCTGCACCTCGCTCATGGCCCTGCTGTGCTCCATGCTGTTCAGCAGGGACTCCGTCTCGGAAATGGCCTCGGTCGCGGACGCCTTGGTGCGCCGGGACCAGTCCAGCATCGCGATCCGGGTGCTCTCCCCGGGCGCGAGCGCGATGCTGTGCAGCAGTTGCCCGAGGGCGACGCCCTGCGCGAACCACGATTGCGCGTACGTCAGCAACGCGCCGACACCCGGCCGGGTGAAGCCGAAGTCGGAGTCGGCCACCGGCGCGATGTCGATCGGCCCGGCGGTCCCCAGCGGCGTGAGCGACGCGGGGTCCTCGCCGAGTTCGTCGAGGACGAGCGTCCGGTAGAACACGCGTTCCGTGGGGTACTCGCCGGAACCCGGCACCAGGTCGGAGGGGGACTCGTCGAGCTCGGGACCGCCGACCGCCTCGGGGAAGAAGGCCTGCCGCAGGATCTCCTTCGCGGCGATATAGGGCGGCCACAACGCGAGATCGCGGATGGTGACGACGTCGAGGGCCGAACCGAGCCGTTCGGCGTTCCCGTTGGTGCTCGCCAGGAGCGCGATGGGCTGGAAGGGCAACTGATCGACCGGAACCGTCGCCGCCGCGGTGGTGAGGGTGTCTCCCGGCACCGCGCCGAACCGTGCGGCGGTACTGCCCGGGTCGGTCCCCGCGGCGAGCACTGCGCCGGCGTCCGCGAAGGTCCGCGAGCCGGAGAGATCGAACACGGTGGCGATGCCGAACTCGGCGAGCACCTCGGAGGCTGCCGCACTCACTCCGAGGAGGGCGCCTGGCGGTTCGTCGAGTACCGCGTGGACGTCGCGGCCGGCGAATTCACTTCTGATCAGGTCGGTGATGCGCTTGGCCATGTGTGTTCACCCCGATTCAGGCCGACGTGCGGGCCGGTGCACCGGTCGTCACTCCGCCGGGCGTACGGCGCGGTCCAGGACGCGGCCGACCCGGTCCAGCGCGGCGTCCCCCACCGACACCCTGCCGGCCACCCCGTCGCCGGAAGGCGTCGCGGAACGCGCCGGGCCGCCACCCTCCAGTGACTGCAAGGCGGCTCGCCAGGTGTAGCACTTGGTGATCAGTTCGCTGAGCTTGGTGTCGTTGTCGCCGCTCTTGAAGGTGACGATCGCCGCCAACGCCTCGGCACCGCGCAACGCGACGCGCTGACGATTGCTGATCCGCTCGCGCGAGATCACGGCCTCCTTGCCGTAGTCGCCCCCACGCAGCTGCGTCGACACCGCTTCGACCAGTTTGTCGGCGTTCGCGTCCTCGGCATACGGCCAGTCGGGGTCCGGGGCCTTGTCGATGCCGAAGACCGCGGCCACACCTGCGTCCCGGAGCACGTCGTGCGCGACCCCGGCGAGGTTGCCCAGGCTTTGCGCGCTGAACTGGACCGACGCGCCGTGCAAGCCCGACAAGTACTTGCCGAACGGCCGGTGGGCACTGCGCACCCGCTCCCGCAGCATCTTGACGCCTTCGTTGAACACACGCTCCGCGAACGCCGCGGAGGCGTCGAGGAGGGCGTCGCGCAGGCGGAAGAAGTCGCCGTCGCCGGCCCAGGGTTCGCCGGCTCCCGGGATCCCGTCGACCGAGCCGAACAGTGACCGGTGGACCGTATCCCGCTGCACCTTCGACAGGTAATCCGGGTCGGACCCCAGGCGCGTGCGCAACCCCGCGATGTCCTCGGCCAGCGTCGGTGTCCGGCCCGACGTGCCAATTCTGACGTACAGGTGTGGCCGTTCGAAGAAGTCGTGCGACACCCGGGTGGCGAGATCGAACAGGCAGTCGAGCTGCTGGTAGAAGTACAGTGCCGCGATCTCGTTCGGATCCTTGACGGTGCTACGAAATGAGGCGGCGTCCTCGATGTCGCTCATATGACAGCTCCCTGACCAAGTCGCGTGACGCCTCCCCATGCCCGGCCACCCCTGGACTATTCCGAAAGTCCAGGCCCTGCACCTGTACGGGCGACCACGCGCCATCGGCGACCGATAGCGTCCTGGAGCGGTCGCCAGTCGCCTGGGCGGCCTCCTGGGCGGTCGCCTGGGGCGGCCGCAACGCAGGGGTCGCCGGCAAGACGGGCGTCGAAGTCTTCGCGGCTGAGCTTGGGCTCGCTCACTCGTGGACCCACCGCCCCCACACCGACGGTCCCGCGGGCACCGTGGGCCCCTCTGAACCGACAAGCCGAGCGGCACGACCGCTCCGGTCGGCAGGCATCCGCACGTGCCGTGTGGATCACGGTCGGGCCAGGAGCGCCGGGGGCGGCGTTGATCTCGGCAATGGCGGGCATGGCGGGCATGGCGGGCATGGTGGGCATAGGGACACTACCGGTCCCACAACTCGCGTCCATCTCACGGCACTTGCCGTCACAAGGGGACTACTGTCGGACCGGCCACGGCTGGAGCTTCAGTCCCGGCCTGCCGGGCGATCCGATCGTCGGACATCACGAGGCCCTGGCAGAACACGGCTGTTCGGGGTTCATGGATGGGTGGCAGACCCCTCTGAAACACCGTCAGACTGAAATATTGTCGAACAAAAGCGGCGGCGCGACCGCGAAGAACCCTCGACACTCCCCGAGGTCGGCGGGCGCGAGGGGAACACCCGGGCGCCCGAGGTGTGGAAACGAACCGGGACGGGAAGGCCACGTTTGTCGTCCACCCCCGGACTCGGTCAACACCCCGTCGACCGTTTCGCCGATGATGATCAGCCGACTCAACGCCTCCCCGCCGGCGGCCGGTTGTTGCGCCACCCGCGAGTCCTCCGCGCGATGCCCCCGTGTTCGCGCGGCACTTTTCTGATCCCGAAACCACTGTGGCAGGCCCGCCGCCGCACTGGGGAGCACGATCTTGGCCATGGACGACAGCGAACTGCAAGCGGAGTGGTTCAGCCACCTCACTCGACGGCGAGGAGAGTCGCCATGCGGACCGGCATCGTCATGACAGCAGGGCCGGGTGTGGAACACCTGGCCGCCCGCGCGGAGGAACTCGGCTTCGACAGCTTCTGGGTGTACGACACGCCGATGATCCACGGCGACCCGTTCGTGAGTCTCGCACTCTGCGCCAAGTCCACCCACCGGATCAGGCTCGGTATCGGTGTCACCTCACCCGCGCTGCGTTCCGCGCCCGCCGCGGCGGCGGCCGTCGGCAGCCTCAACGCCCTCGCCCCCGGCCGCATCGTCTGCGGGGTCGGCACCGGCAACACGGCGCGCCGTACGCTCGGCATGCGACCCACGAAGATCGCGGAGCTGGAGTCGTTCACGGCCGCCCTGCAGGATCTCACCGCCGGCCGCGAGTCGGACTACCGCGAGGGGACCCGGTCCAGCAGGGTGCGATTCCTGCACGTCGGGCCGTACGTCGACACCGAGGCTCCGGTGGAGTTCGTCGTGGCCGCGTTCGGCCCGAAGGCTGCCGCGGTCGCCGGCCGGCTCGGCGCGGGAATGATCTCCTACGGGATGCACGACCCCGCGGCCTGGTCCGCCCTCGGCCGGACCCGGCGGGCGGCGGCGCGGGACGCGGGCAGCGCCGAGCAGACCCGTTCGTATCTCATGTCCTCCCTGCATGTCCTCGCCGACGGCGAGGACCGCTACGGCGATCCGGTCAAGGACTCGATGGGGCACATCGCCCTGAGCGCACTGATCCTCGGCGCGGAGAACCCCGCCTTCCGCGCGGCCCTCCCTCCGGAAGAGGCCGCGGCTGTCGACCGTCTGCTCCGGTTGCGCGGCACCACCCCCACCGATCCCAAGCTTCACCAGGTGCTCTACCACAACTACCTGGGTCGCCTGTCCCCCGAGGACCGCGAGCTCATCGTGCCCTCCCTGGTGGACAAATTCGGCCTGGTCGGTACCAGGGACGAGGTCACCGAGCGGATCGACGAGCTGGAGAAGTCGGGAGTCGACGAGTTGGTGATCCAGCCCGTAGTGGACCCGGAGACCGAAATGGCCGAGTTCGCACGGCTGCTGGCCTGACACTCGGCGAAGGACGCCCGTCGGATCGTCCGGCGGGCCACTTGGGCTGTTCGCCGAGGTGGCGGGCAGGCTGCCTGTGCGTGCCCGCCCCTCGACCGTTGGGGAACGATCGTCGACGAATCGGGGAACGAAGCCTTGAAGGGCTTCGTGGCCCCATGTCACCCCACTCGTGCCCCCATGGGCGCCCGACCTCGTGAGCCCTCCCCCGCAGTCGCGATCGGAGCAGCACGCGGAACTCCTGCGCCCGACCACCACGCGGTGGGATGCTCAACACGGGTTGGCAGGCGGCTCCTTCGCGCTCGCCCCCCGCGAGGGCAACCGGGCGTCCGCAACTCGCGCCCGGGCTTCTCGGCGATGGAAGTACCGGCGGGTCGCTACCCAATGCGGCGCCGGGCCTGGAGAACGACGGCCACGACCTCGTCGGACACTTCGTCGCCCACCGCGATCCGAACGTCCGTGACCGTGCCGGGCCCGGGAGCTGTGAGCTCGGTCGAGGCGTAGTCGTTCTCCAGGACCGCCAGCAAGTCACCGTCGCGGACAGTCCGCCCGCGCCCCACCAAGCCCTCCATCACACGCCACGGTCCGCCGAACGGCGCCGCACCCCCCATGGTGAGCTCCCGCGGCCCCAACTCGAGCCAGACCGGCGGCGCCAGCGGTCCGCCGATGCGTCGCTCGATGCGGTCCAGCGCCTCCGAGGCGCGTCTTGCCGTGTGACCATCGTCGGCGCTCAGCCTGCGCAGCAAGGGTCCGACCGCGCGGACGTCCCCCAGTCGCCCGAGTACGTCGAACGCTTCGGACCGCGTCAGTTCGCTCGCGTCGTCCAGGCAGTCGACAACCGCCTCCGTGTGATCGGCGGTGCCGTGCACGGCCAGACCGCACAGGGCCGACCAGCGCGCTCCGCTACCGGGACGCAGGCCGCGTTCGAGAATCGGCACCGCGCGGGGATCCTCGACGCTCTTGAGCATCCGCATGACCGCCGATTCGAGTGTGCGGTCGTGCGCCACCACCTCGAACAGGGTCTCGGGAAATGCGCGGACCAGGAGCCCCTCCAATCGGTCGAGGCGCTCGAACTCCTCCCGGCCGCAGCGTTCCCCCGTCGCCCCCGGGGCGTCCCGGCCCAGGTCGACCCGACCCGCCAGTGCACCGATCAGACGACGCAGGCTCACCGGTCCGGCGGCCACCAACCTGTCGCCGGCCCTGGTGTCGCCGGCCAGGAACGACACGATGAGGTCGTCGATCCCGTCGGGTATCACGTACATCGCACATCCACCGCGCTTTCGGCAGGCAAGGGCACGGCACAGGGCACACGGACCGGCCCCGCCAGTGTCCCGTCAAGCGGCGGCCCGCGGAAGTCGGTTCCGGGGCGGCGTACCGGTACTGGCGACCGAAGCGATGTGCCGGGCGAAGGACTGCCGCTCGTTCGCATGGACACGAGCCGGGGCCGGTGGCGGCAAGCGTCCACCGGCTGTCGGGCAGCAGGAATCCGCCTGCATGAGGTCCTGCTCCGAACGGGGGCAGTCGGACGGACGCATTTCTCCAAGGCGGGGCAATGCGGGACACGCGACGAGCCGTGACGGCCCGCGTCGGGTTCCTTGTGTAAAGGTTTTCTTGTGGATCTTGGGTTGCGTGCTCGCGTGTACCTGGTGACCGGCGCGAGCCGGGGCTTGGGGTTGGCCGCCGCGACGGTATTGGTCGCCGAGGGCGCCCGGGTGGTGATCTCCGGCCGTGACGCCGGTGCCGCGCGGACCGCCGCGCTGCGCCTGGGAGGCGCCGCGAGCGTGGTGGGCGTGGGCGCCGACAACGCCGATCCGAAGACTCCCGGCCGTTTGGTCGAGGCGGCGGTAGCGGCCTTCGGACGGATCGACGGAGCATTGCTGAGCGGTCCCTCTCCGCGGTCGGGAACTCTCGGCGAGGTGACCGATGAGGATTGGCGGGTCGGGTTCGAGGGCGTATTCCTCGGTGCCCTGCGGCTCGCTCGGGAAGTGGCCGGGTGCGCCGGGCCGGGTGGGTCGATCGCGTTCGTGCTGTCGACGGCCGCCCGCGGCCCCATTCCGTGGCTGGCGGTTTCGTCCGGGTTGCGGCCGGGGCTGGCCATGGCCGCCAAGGTCCTGGCCGACGAAGTGGGCCCGAAGGGCATCCGGGTCAACGGTCTGCTCCCTGGGCGCATGGCGACCGAGGGTCTGCGGGATCTGGACGCCGAGAAGGCCGGTACGACGGAGCGGGTTCGAACGCGCATTCCGCTGGGCCGGGATGGCACGCCCGAGGAGTTCGCGCGGGTGGCCGCGTTCGTGCTTTCGCCTGCGGCGTCCTACGTCTCGGGGGCTCTCATCCCGATCGACGGCGGTGCCGCCAGGGCGCTGTGATCACGTGTTCTCCTGCCAGAGCACCGGGCAGTACTCGGGATCCGTGTAGTCCGGAGTGCCCTCGATGGTCTTGCGGACCAGGGTGTCGTGGCTGTAGACGACGCGGCTGCCGTCGCGTTTGCGGACATCGCGCCACCGGTTCGAGGCGTCCTGGAAGCGGACGGTGACGACCCGGCGCGGGTGGCGCATCCGGTTCGCGCTGCTGCCGTGGTAGGTGCGGCAGTGGTGGAAGCTGACCCGCCCCTTGGGGATGGCGAGTCGGACTTCGCGAATCTCGGCCCGGTTGAAGCGGGCGGTCGCTTCGAGAGCTTCGTCCAGGATCCGGGCGGGCCGGTCGGCGAAGTGCAGGGTCACATCGTCCGTGGGAGCCGGCGGAAGTTCCCGCCAGCGGTGACTGCCGTCGACGACGGTGAGCGTGCCGTAGTCCTCCCCGCAGTCGTGCAAGGGGATGAACGCGGTCATCAGTTCGTCGGAGGTGCACGTCTGCCAGTGGTGGCGGTCCGTGTGCCAGGGCACGACGCCGGTCGGGTTGTCGGGGTTGGGGGGTTTGAGGATCAGTGTGCTGCTCCACAGGCGGATCTGGGTGGTTGCGGCCAGGCGAGCGGCGACCGCCGCGATGAGTGGCTTGCACAGGATCCGGCGGATCTCGTCGCTCTCGTAGCAGATGTAGTCGTTGTGCCGTTGCACCGCGTCCCCGTCGGCCGCCGTCCAGTAGGACGAGGAAGGGAGCCGCACGGGCAACCTGCGGTCCCGGTGGCCGGCGTAGAAGCGTTCGACGGCCGCGCCGACACGGTCGATCTCTTCGTCGTCCAGTAGCGGTTCGGACAGATACCAGCCGCGGTTGCGGTAGTGCTCGACATCCGCCGCGGACGGCAGGAGGTCTTGCTCCTCCTGGGAGAGCTGGCTCAACGGTCCCACCTCGAGGCTCGATCTCCGGTCCCCTGATCCAACAGCTTCCAATGAGTCGCGGGTGGCCGCCGGCTCCGAGGGCTGTTCGGGTGCCACGGCCGGTGCTCCTCGTCGTTCCCCGGCTCGATCCGGGGTGGGACTCGTGGATGAGAACGTGCGTCATCGAGGTCGGTGCTTCCTTTCCGGAAGTGCCGGCGCCGGGCATTGCCCGTAGCGTGCCTGTCGTGGGTAATCGGATGTGCGCGCCTGATCCGCCGAGGCCGGAGACCGCATTGTTCGACCCGGAGCGGGATCTGTCCCCCGGTTCGGAGGCCGGGCAGCGCTGGGCGGCACGGATGCGCCGTGCCCATCGGGAGGTTCTCCGAAGGGTGGACGTCCCCGCCGGTCCCGTGCTGCCCGGCATCGTCGCCCTGAACCCGGACGCCGAGCGGCAACTGGGCGACGACGTCCTGGAGTTGTGCGCCGGCCTGGAACGCGTCATCGCACGCTACCGGAGCGATCCGCACCTGCGGGCGTTTCTCGACGCCCCCGACTCCGTGCGCGCGTGGGTGCTGCGCGACGATGCGCCCGCTCACCAGCGCATCGATTCCTGCCGCCTCGACCTGCAGGGCACGAGCGCGGGGCGGGTGCGTGTCCTGGAGGTCAACTCCAACCCCGGCGGGGTCTTCGTCGGGGCGGTCAACCGTGCATGGCGACAGGCACCCGGCATCGGGGAAGTCCTCGCCGAATGGGGTACGGCCGTCTTCCCCTTCGAAGAAAAGGGCTGGCCGCTGAACCGGATCCTGGCACTGGGGGACGAACGCTCGCTGCCCGCCGACCAACTGCGTCGAATCGCCCTGCTGCATCCGCCCGCCGAGGCCATGGGCGACCAGGAGTTCGCCGAGCTGCACGAGTTGCGGCGGCAGGCCCGGGCAGCGGGGCTGGGCGTGGTCATGACGACCCCTTCGATGTTGCGTCGTGCCGACGGAATCCGGCTCGGCTACCTCCGGTGCCACCCACACCGTCTGGCCGAAGACATCCGGGAGTGGGGGCAGTTCTGCGGCGATGTGGTCTCCGGCCGTCTCGTGATCCCCAACTCCTTCGCCCAGCGTTGGCTCGTGGACAACAAGCTGAGTCTCGCTGTACTGTCCGACCCCCGGTTCCGAGACCTCTTCAGCGACACGGAGCATCGGGCGCTGAGAGCCCTGGTCCCCTTCAGCCGCAAGCTCGGCGACGGCATCGACGTCACCGAGGCACGCTCGTCCCGAGGCGACCTGGTGATCAAGGCCCCGTTCTCCTCCATGGGGAAAAGCGTCTACATCGGACGGCAACACTCGATACGGGAATGGGCCGACCTTCTGCGGGCCCATCCCGGCTGGCTCGTCCAGGAGTACGTCGCCGCATGTCCCGTCACCACGACGGGCGGCTCACTCGTCCGTGACCTGGGTGTCCATGTCGCGGACGGGCACATCGCCGGCTACACCTCCCGAGTCCACCGGACCCTGCCCATCAACGTCGCGCGCGGCGCGAGGGTCCAGGCCGTGTTCGCCAACGCCGTCCACTGAGCGGGTGAAGGCCAACAGCCGTTCCCACGCGTCCTCGCACACGTCCTGCCAACCCGGCAGCGACCGGTCGAAGAACGAGTGCGGAGCCCCCTCGTAGACATGGGCCCGGTATGGCTTGGCACACTCGTCCAGGCGTGCCATCAGGTGGTCGTACCGGCTGCGGGAAGTCTCCTGGTCCTCACCGGCCAACAGCATCAGCAGCGGCCTGGAAATGTCGGAAACCACCGGCTCGACCAGCTCGGGCAGGCCATAGAAGCCGATCGCCCCGGCGAGATCGAGACCACTGGCAGCCAGCCGCCACGAGTGTCCACCGCCGAAACAGAACCCCAGAGTGAAGACCTGCCCGGAGAACGACCGCATCGCTTCGGCCACATCGGCTTCGACATGCTCGGGGCGTACCCGGGGCAGGTGATCACGCCAGTCGAACGACGAACCGGTGCTGTCGGCAGTCCTTCCGTAGTAGTCGATGGCCATCGCCGTGAAACCCGTCTGGCCCAATCGCCGGACGAGATCCTCGTAGAAAGGGTGCAGGCCACGCACGTCCGGCAGGACAACCACGCCGCGGCCGCTCGGCACCTCGGGAAGCGCCGCATAGGCCCGCACCGCGGACAGTTCGACGGGCCCGTGTGCGATCACGTTCCCGGCATTCGCAGGAACGGGCACACGACCGTCTTCTCGGTGACACACGCTCCATCCTCTCCCATGACACCCGGATGTGTACTGTGTGTAACTAACCACAACCTAACGTGATACCGGGAGCCGCCATGCCCATGCTGCTGATCAGGGGAAAGTTCAAGGTGGAAGGGGGCGCCAAACCGGATGGCGACACCCTCCCCTTCATCCCGGACAACGTGGCCGACTGGAAGCTCGTGCCCGGGGACGGGCAGGTCGTGCCGAAGGCCGACGGCCGCGCGAGCATCCGGCTCGAAGGAATCGACGCCTTGGAGACCCACTACGGCGAGAAGCCGCACGTGGAGCATCAGCCGCTGGGTCTCGCCCACGAGGCCGCGGACGAGCTGCTGAAGTTCCTCGGCTTCGACACCGTTCTCCGGGACGACGACGAGACCGTCGCCACCACGCCGGACATCGTTCCCGGCTGGATCCTCACCCGGGGCGCCGACACCTTCGGCCGCTGCGTGGCCTTCGTCGGCAAGGGCACCCCGCCGGTATACAGCGGCTACTGGACCGGCGTCGACGACGACCTGCTGAAGCGGACCGCCAACCACCGCCTGCTCCTGCTCGGCCTGGCCTACCCGACCTTCTACTCCGGCCTGCCCGTGTACCTGCGCGAACTCCTCACCGACGCCTCGGAGAAGGCGAGGGCGTCCGCGAAGGGCGTGTGGAAGGTCGACAAGACCCTCGACGGGGCGCAGATCACCGGAATGACATCGCTCACGGACGATACGACCGGCGCGGTGATCCTCCCGAAGCTGTTCCGCCGCTTGAAGGACTACCTGGACTTCAAGGGCACCGACTCGTCACTGGCCTGCTTCCGCGCCTTCCTGGCCGGGGCCGCGGACGACGAGTACCGCCTCCTCTCGGAGCCCGAGAAGCTCCACAGAGGCCTGCACCACATCGTCGAGGTCACCGCCGACAACACCGTGAAGATGACCCGCCCGGCCAGGGAGATCATCTTCACGGAGAAATGAGCAGGAACCCGTCGGGGCTCGCGGCCCCGGCGGGTCCGCTCGTGACCCGACTCGGTAACGGGTGCCCGGGTAACGGGTGTCCATGGGAGAGGTGGGCATCAAGCGGGCGGCTACCGACCGTGGGTTGGTGCGGCGTGGTTCGCCGCACCCGGACGGAATGGTTCATCCGCGTACGAGCCGCCGCGAGGGCGATCGGGTCAGGTGGCCGCGCGGTAGGCGATCAGCCACCCGGTTCCGAGGTGGTCGCCGCGCCGGGTGAAGGCGGCCGTACCGCGTCGTCCGGCGGAGGGGTCGTCGTCGAGGGGGTGCGGGTACGGGAGTGTCGTGGTGTCGCCGCTGTGGGTGTGGGTGGTGAAGGCGGCGCCGTCCCACAGGTGGATGACGGCGCCCGGGGGCGCGGTGGTGATGGTGGCGCGAGTCGGGGCGGCTTCGAGTGCGGTGTGGGTGGTGCGGCCGTTGAGCAGGGCCGTGTACTGGTCGGGTTCGAGACGGCAGTCGTCGGGGGCTCGGCCCGCCGGCCAGTCGGGGGCGGTGATGCCGCGGGCGGTGGCGGCCTTCCACATGCGCGGCACGGCCTCGGTGGTGTGCGGGGGTGTGGCCATCTGTTCGCACATCCACAGCAGGCGGCCCGCTCCGCGGCCGGGGCCCAGGGAGCGCCATCGCACGCGGCGGCCCAGGTCGGCGGCGACCACGACCGCCCACGGGTGAAGGGTGGCGCAGGTGCCCTGGGCGCCGAGCCAGGCGAGGTAGCGTTCGGCCTCGTCCAGGACGGGTGTCAGGTTGTCGGTGGGGATGCCGGCGACGACGCGGGAGGTTCGGCGGAACAGGTGGGGGCTGGCGGCGACGAGCATGAGGGCGGCTCGGGCGAGGTCTCCCGGTTCGAGGGAGGGTTTGGAGGCGAGTCCGGTGCGGGGCGGGGCCCATGCTCCGATGTCGTCGACGAAACCGCGGGCGTGCAGGACGCGCAGGACGGCGATTTCGGCGTGTTCGTTGGTGGGGGCCTGTTCGAGTCCGGGCAGCAGGGACGCGGCCAGGGCGATGAGGAGGTCTTCCGCGTCGTCCGCCCCGTCGGGGACCGGTAGTGCGGCGACGGCCCGGCGTAGTTGGTCGGCGACGGTGGCGGCCACCATCATGCGGCAGGTGAGCCGGCCCAGGTCGGTGGCGGTGAGGGCGTCGTCGCCGAGGGGCCCCGGTTCTCGTCGCAGGAAGTCGGCGTCGGTGAGGAAGTCGAGGGCGTCGCCGAGGAGGTCGGGGTCTTCGTCGCCTTGGTGGTGGGCGAGGGTCTGCACCCACCAGGCGTCGGCTTCGCGGACGGTGCGGACGCGCTCTTGGACCACTTCCGCGAGGACCTGGTCGGGGAGGCTGTTGCGGATTTGGGAGCGGACGGTGTAGCCGGCGGCCAGGCGGGCCTGCCAGACCGGGCGTTCGGTTTCCTCGGTGAGGAGGTAGGCCCATCCTTCGGTCTCACCGGCTCCGACGCGGCCGGCCCGTCCGAACATCTGTTGGACCATGGAGACTTCGATGCGGTCCATGCCGACCTGGGTGTCGCGGACGACGACGGCGCGGGCGGGGAGGTTGACGCCGGCGGCGACGGTGGAGGTGGCGACGAGTACGTCGATGTCGCGGTTGCGGAAGGCGCGTTCGGCGTCGCGTTTGTGGGGCCAGTCGCGGTAGTGCAGGCCGACGCCGGCTCTGCGGCACAGGTCGTGGACGCGGTCGGTGTCGTCGACGTCCACGCCGGTGGTCCGTTCGCCCCGGCTCGCGGCGATGGCCAGGGCGGTGGCACGGACGTTGCGTTTGCTGCCGCAGAACACCAGGACGCTGCCCCCGTCCTGGGCGACGCTCTCGGTGAGGCGGGTCGCGGCGCGGGTTCTGGACAGTTGTCGGGCGGACCGGTCGGCGGCGAGGGGGATCATCGGGAGTTGCCAGACGAGTCGGGTCGGCCGCCATGTCACCTTGACCAGGGTCGCGCCCAGCCACCGGGCGATCTCGTCGGCGTTGGAGACGGTGGCCGACAGGCCCACGATGCGCACCTGGTCGGCGACTTCGCGGACGCGGGCCAGGAGGGCTTCGAGGATGGGGCCGCGGACGGGATCCCCCAGGAGGTGGATCTCGTCGACGATCAGGCAGCCGACCTCGGCGAGGACGTCGCGCAGGGATGCGGTGCGGCAGACGGCCTCGAATTTCTCGGTGGTGGACACCCACACGTCCGCCTCCCTGATGGCCCGGACGTCGGTGGCGTACTCGCCGGACAGGCGGGCGACGCGCAGTCCGTGTCGGCGCCACGGTTCCAGGTCGCGGTCGAGTTCGTCGGTGAGCGAGCGCTGGGGGACCAACCACACGGCCTTGCGTCCGCGTTCGTGGGTGTGCAGGGCGGCGACCATGCCGATCGGTGTCTTGCCGGCCCCGGTGGGCGCGACGATCAGGACGTGGCCGACCTCGTCGTCCAGGACCGCGGGGACGGCCTGGATCTGGGCCGGGTTGAACGTGGGGTGCGGCAGAAGCGCAGTCCATGCGGCGGGCACGAGTTCGCCCACCGGCATCGGGGCGGGCACACCGTCGGGGTCCTGGGGTGCGAGGCCTTCCCACGCAGCCTCGAACACGTCGCGGGCCGCGTGCGCGCCCGGACCGAGCACCGGCGGATGGTCGCCGCCGAACGCGGCGGAGACCGGGGAGGGTTGGGCGAGCGCGACCGGCTCGCCGAGCGTGCCGTCGTCGCCGAGGGTGCTCACCGTTTCGGCTTCCACCCAGTACGGCACGGATCGACACTGTGCGCCGCGCCCACGCAGGTGTTCGCGCAGCGGTTCGTACTCGTCGCCTTCGGGGACGATCACGCGCACGTCGGCGTCGGAGGTGACGTGCGCGGGCAGTCGCCATCGCGGATCGGTGACCTTGCACCAGTGCAGTCGCCGCGTTTCCGCGGGCGCGGTCGACGGCAGGTCCGCGGGCCACACGCCCGGCCGGTCCAGGCGGCGGGTCGCGGGCTGCGGCACGCGTACGCCGCGAGCGGCGACGGGCGCGGCGACGGGCGCGGCACCGGCGTGGTCGCCGCGCGGCCCGGGCAGCCGCACGTCCGGCCCGCCCGACCCGGGAGCGGGGTCGACGCGGGGAGGGAACCCCGTCGGGGGGTTCGCCGGTTTCGTCAGGTCACGTGTGCCGATCCCCAATTCCTGCAGAGTGCTCACACTGGGGCACGTCGGGCAGACGACGGCGATGTACCGCCTGAGGGCGCCCTTCGTGTCGACGAACGGCTTCCGGAGGGTGTGCGTGACACTCGTGCACCGGGGGCAGCGGAACTCGACGGGGCCCTCGTGGTACCAACCCGGTTCGTGCATCCGCGCGGGCAGTGCGCTCGTCACGACCGTGACGCCCCAGTGCCGTTCGATCACACGCGCCACGGTCGAGTCCCCGTCGGTCGCGTCGTCGGGGCCTTCGGGAGGCGTGCCGGACGAGTCGTCCGGCACGGTGGTCGCGGTCGACGAGGCGTCCGCCTGGAGCGCGAGGTGGCGCCGCTCGTTGTGGTTGCTCACCCTGGGGTCGCCGTTGGTGCCCACGCAGGGATCCCCGACCGCGGCGTCACAGTAGGGGCAGGCGACCGCGGCCCTGATCCGCTCGCGATACTCCTGGAGGGCCTTGCCTTTTCGGCTGCGGACCGGCGCCGTTGCGCGGACCGGAGCGGGCCCCGCGTCCGCCGGCCGGTGGGCGGCGCACCAACCGTTGTCCACCGGTACCAGCGCCCGGCATTGTTGCCCCCGGGTCGTGGTGCCCGGGCATCGCTGGACGTCTCCCGCATCGGTAAGTGATGTCACGAACACATCATGGAGCAATCGCAGTTCGGCTCCCTCGCCGGGCGGGCCGCATCGTCGCCGCGAGGCGCGAGGGCGACAGGAACACGCCCCGCGCACCGCCACCCCACAGGCATGGGCTTGTGTGGCCTGTCCGTACATCCGACCTGACCGCCGCGACGAGGTCAGTCGGAGTGCGTCGCCGCCTCCCAGGCCTCGAGGATCGCGATCGGGACGCGCCCGCGGTCCGGCACGTCGTAGCCGTTCGCCCTGGCCCAGGTACGGATGGTGCTCGTGCTGACGGACGACCAGGTGTTCAGGGCGGTGACCGGTACGCGACCGCGGAGCCGGGACGGGGTGAAGGCGGGCCCGTTGTCGAGGAGGTCTCGGGGGAACAGCGGGACGCGCAGCGTCCCGCCGAGGACGTCGACGAGAAACGCCGTCACCGACCCGCGGTACGTGAACCAGGGGGCGCTCAGACGTTCGGTGACGGCGACCCTCCACCGGTCGGGGTCGTCTCGGGGCCGGGTGTCCCAGAACAGGTGGTGCCCGTTCCCGGTGACGCCCGCCGCGAGGAGATCCTCGGTCGCGCACGGAAGCGCCCCGGAACGACGCGCGTCGACGGTCCGGCCCTCGTCGAGCTGCGCGCGCAGACGCGCGGGCATGGGGCCGGTCAGGTCGACCCACTCGCTGAGGGCACCAGGCCGGTACAGGGTGAGGAAGTCGCAGAATTCGCCGGGCCCGTAAACGGCCACGAGTTCCTTGTAGTCCCGGGGCAGGCTCAGGCCCAGCTCGCCCTCGGCGAGGGACCAGTCGGGCGCCGGCGGAACGACGGCGGGAGGCGGGCACAGCGCGGTCAGAGCGGCGAGGTCGGTGCGAGGGGTCACCGGACCAGTACATCGCGAACGTGCCGCTCCCGGGCCCCTCCCCGACGCCGATCGGACGTCAGCCGGTGCACCGGCGACGGACCGTGTCGTCGTCGAACGTGAGCCACGTGTCGTCGCCGAGGACCGACGCGCGCGCCGTCACGTCAGACCGGCGTGGTCGCGGGCACCATCCGCTTCGTCGCTCCGTCGACGGCGAACGACTTCAGGTGGGTGACCGTGCTGTCCGGCTTGGTGCGGTCGGCGACCTTGTACCAGTCCATCTGCACGCGTGCGGCGGTCACGTCCAGCACGCCGCAGCCGTTGGATTCGGCTTCGCCCCATTGCAGGTGCGGGTTCAGCTCGAGGATCGCGGCGACGATCTGCGCGCCCACTCCGTCGGGGTACAGCGTGCCGAAGGGCGTCGAGGTAACCGACGTCATCACGAACTGCGATGCGATCGGCGCCCCTCCACCGGGCGCCGGGACCTCGCCGGCCCACGAGGAGTGCAGGTCGCCGGTCAGGAAGACGGTGTTGCGTTTGTCGTGGTTGCGCAGGTGGGTGAACAACTCGCTTTGTTCGGCCCGGTAGCCGTCCCACTGGTCGGGGTTGACGGTCACGGGCGCCTCGGGACGTCCGCTGGGCAGCCACCACGGCGCGACCATGACGGAGCCGGCGATCAGATTCCAGGCGGCCGTACCGCGCGCGAGGCCGTCCTTGAGCCGGCCCATCTGGTCGCGGCCGGTGAGGGTGCGCGCTCGGTCGTCGAGGCCGGCGGTGTCGGTCGGCGCGACCTGCCGGGAGCGGAAGCTGCGCAGATCGAGCATGTTCAGGTCGGCGAGGGTGCCGAAGGACAGGCAACGCTGCGTGGAACCGGGCACCGCCCGGCGTACGGGCAGCCATTCGAAGTACGCCTGTTTCGCCGCCGCGACGCGGTCCGCCCAACTCCCGTCGGAGGCCGGATCGTGCTCATCCGCGCCCCCGGACCACCATCCGCTGCATACATCGTGGTCGTCCCACGTGGCGATGATCGGTGCTGCGGCGTGCATCGCCTGCAGGTCGGGGTCCGTGCGGTACCGGCCGTGCCGGGCGCGGTAGTCGGCCAGCGTGCGGCACGCGGCGGCCGGCTCCATGGTGCGGACGTCGCCCGGCCTGGTCGCGAACTCGTAGATGTAGTCCCCGAGGTGGATCACCGCGTCGAGATCGCCGCGCCGTGCGAGGTGCCGGTAGCCGGCGAAGTGGCCGTTGGCGTAGTTGACGCACGACGCGATACCGAAGCGCAGGCCCGCGACCTGTTGCCGGGCGGCCGGCGCGGTCCTGGTGCGCCCCACCGGCGAGCTGTCGTGGGCGGTTCGGAAGCGGAAGTGGTAGGTGGTGCCGGGGCGCAGGCCGCGCACATCGACGTGGACGGTGTGGTCACGGTCGGGGCCGGTGCGGGTCCGACCGGCACGCACCGGGTGCCGAAAGTCGCGATCGAGGGCGACCTCCCAGAACACGAGGCCGGCCGGGCCGCGCCGCGAACCCGGGTGGCAGTCGGGGTCGGGGGTGACGCGGGTCCAGATGACGACCCCGTCGGGCACAGGGTCACCGGACGCGACGCCGTGCAGGAACGACGACCCCCGCGCGACGCCCACCGCCTCGGCGGCCTGTGCTGCGGGGGCCGCGGCGATACCGACGGCCGCCGCGCCGGAGGCGGCGGTGATGCGGACGAAGTCGCGGCGGTGCAGGGGAGTTCCAGTCATGCGTTCCTCCGAAGGTGTGGCACGGCCGGGTGGGACCGGGTCGCGGCAAGGGGGTTGAGACACGTGCTTCGACTGGGAAGGGGCAGGAGTGGAGCCCGGGTTGCCCATGCGGCACAACGAGATGACATCGAGGCTGGGCACATCGAGGCTGGGCACACCCGGGCACCGGATCAGGAATCGACCGAACGCTCGGCGAAGGAAACGGAGTCGACCGTGTCGAGGACGACGTGTACGACGGCGAGGCGGTATGCGCCGCCCTCTCGACGAACCACGGCCCGCACGATGCCGCTCGCCACCGCCGAAGGCAGTTGTCCGACCGTCTGCGTGACGTGGAGGTACGAGGTGATCGAGACGTCCTGGCCCGTCTCGCCGTCGACGTGGATGTTGGTGCCGTGGTGGCGCAGCGGATACGGGCTGGCGAGGCGGTGTTCCTTCTGCCACGCCAACACCTTGTCGCGCCCGCGGTTGTCCGAGGCGATGAAGGCTTCGTAGGGATGCTTGCCGGTGTCGGTACGGGAGGTGAACCACGTGTCCTGTGTGAACATCCGCGGCCAGATGTCGAACTGTCCCTCGTCGTAGACGTACCACCAGCGATGCATGAGTTCGTGGACTGCGAGGCGGTCGTGCATGATCGTCCCTCTCCTTGTTTCCGGGGTCGAGTTGCCGTGAGAACGTCGTGAAGATGTCGCCGCGGATAGTGGGGTACGACTCACCGCCGCCGGCAACGATCGCGTACCGTGCGTCGGCCGGCGGTGGGACCGGACGCCCGCTCCGATTCCTCAGCCGGTCAGGGCGAGTTCACCGGGCAAATACGTGCCGTCGTTGACCTGGACCACGCCCGTGACCTTCGATGACGCGATCACCGCGACGGTGGCCTGCGCATAGACCCAGTAGGGGAGTTCGCGCGAGAGGATCCGTTGGACCTCGGTGTACGCCTGCCGGCGCACATCCTCGTCCTGGCTGGTCCGCGCTCGGGTCAATGCCGCGTCGATCTCGGGACTGCGCAGGCCGGCGTAGTTCTGGGGGCTCTGGGAGTGCACGAGGTTGTGGAGGTTGGGTTCCGGGTGCGCCCACCATTGTTGGGACAGGGTCGCCTGGAAGTCGCGTTGGATGCCGTACCGCGTGGCGTAGGCGGAGTAGTCCAGGCTCTCGATGGTCATCCGGACGCCGCGAAACTGGTTGAGCCGGCTCTGGAAGTACTCCGCGACCTGCATCGAGCTGCGGGCCTGGGGAACGAGGTACCCGAAGTTCATCGGTTTGCCCTCGGCCGCGAGTTGGTCGAACAGGCGCTGTGCCTCCGCCTTGTCGGGTCCTGGCTGGTCCGCGCCGGGGGAGACGAACGGGCTCTGGGACGGCGAGAGCCCGAGCGCCGGCACGTATCCGTTGCGCAGGGTCTTCGCCATGTCGGCCGGGTCGAGGGCGAGGGCGACGGCACGACGCGCTCGTGGATCGTCGAACGGGGGGCGGGTGGTGTTGAACGTGACGAACTGCCCACCCCCCGAAACGACTTCGTCGACCTCGAGCTTCTCGGTCCGTGCCCGTTCGATGTTCGCGCCGTTGGACGAGTTCAACAGTTGTGCCCGGCCGGATACGACATTGGCGAGTTGTTGGCTCTCCTCCGCGACCACGTCGAAGGTGATGCTGTCCAGGTACGGGCGGGCGGGTCCGCCCCAGTACGTCGGGTTCTTGACCATCGTCATCCGGCTGCCGCGAACCCATTTCCGGAGCTTGAACGGGCCGGCGCCGACGGGCTTGGCGCCGAAACCCTTCGGGTCCGCGCGGTATGCGGTCGGCGAGACGATCCAGTTGAGTTCCTGGGCGATCACCCGGTCGAAGAAGGTGTTGGGCGCGGGCAGTGTCACCGTGAGGGTGAGCGGGTCGGCCACGGTCAGGGTCAATCCCGACGCCGCGAGCATGCGATAGGACCGAACGGCGGGATCCGCCTGGGTCTGCCAACTGAACTTCACCGCCTCCGCGTCGAAGGCGGAGCCGTCGGTGAAGGTGACCCCGGGACGTACCTTGACCGTCCATTCGGACGGATTGCCCGGCGTCATGGCGACGGACTCGGCCAGTTGCGGTCGCATCGTGCCGCTCTTGGCGTCGATGTACACGAGGCCGTCGTAGAGGGCGTCCAGGCGCGGCGAGTCGGCCACCGCGGATTTGAGCGCCGTGAACGGGTCGAGGGTCGCCGCGTCCTGGAGAGTGTCCATGACGATGCTGCCGCCGGATCGCGGCGGGCCGCCGGCCGCCCGCTTCTCCTCGCCACCGGATCCGCAACCGGCGACGAGCGCGGTGGCGGCGGTCACGGCGGCCCAGAACCGTGCGCGGTTGCGGGAGCCTGGGGCGGGAGTCCGGGGGGTGACTCCGGTGCGTCTCCTGAACACGAGCTTCCTCTCGTCGGAAGGGAACACGGCGGCATCGGGCCGTCACGGGATGTCGCATCGTCGGCAGCGCGCGCAGCGGCGCGTATTCGGGCGGCCGGATCGGAATCGGATGTTCCGGATCGTCGGCACCGGGGATCGCGCATCGAGTGTGGACCGAACAATTGCGATAGTCCAGTACACGAATCCCACGACGTCGCCCGGCGCATCGAATTTGCGTAGTCGTTACTCAATATGTGCTCGCCAAGGTGGCCCGGCGGCATCCACGGATGGCGCGGCCGCCGAGGCGCCTCCGCCTCGCAGCGTGGGCGGACGAGGCGGAAACCGTCGACGGTGAACGTCTCCTCTTCGCGGGCGATCCGTGCCCCGGTCAACGCCTCGGCAGGGACCGCCGGGTGTCGCACAGGCCTTGGCAGGACCTGTCGAAGGGGACGCCGTCCATCGGCCGCGGTGGGACCGACCGGTGGGTGGGGCGGGGGTGGCCGGGCGGGGTGTTCAGCCGGTGAGTCGTTCCCACAGGTCGGGTTCGCCCCCGCCGGTCGTGAGGGCGCCCAGGAGTCGGGCCCAGGATTCCTCGTCGCCGTACTCGTCGCGCCAGGCCCACAGCCGGGTGGTGAGGGGGTGCAGGCGGTACTCGCGGGTGACGCCCATCGCCCCGTGGAGTTGGTGGGCGAGCCTGGCTACGGTGTCGGTGGCCTCCGCGGCGACGACGCGGGCGACCGCCGCGGCGGCGAGCAGGGTTTCGGGGCCCGCGGGGCCGGCGTGCAGGTCCACGGCGCGGTCGACGGCGGCGTTCACCTGGAGCCCGGTGACCTTCATGGTCGCGAGAGAGGCGGCCACGGCGGGGATGTCGATGAGGGGACGCCCGAACTGCCGGCGTTCCTTCACGTATGAGCGCGTCATTTCGTATGCTCCCGCGCACGCTCCCGCCAGGGCCGCGGCGCGCAGCATGGCGATCCGGGCCCGGATCACGTCCGCGTCGGGTGCCCCGGCGAGGTCGACGAGGGGGGTGTCACCCGGGTCGACCGCGTCGCGCGGTTCCCCGGCCAGGTTGGCCCCCTCCCCTACCTCGACCCGCCGCCCGGCGAGGTCGGCGTACCGGACCACGTCGTCCGGGCCGACCACGACCAGGCCGGCCGCGCGGCGGCCCCAGGGCACGGCCGGGTACGGGCCGCCCGCCCCGGGAACGCCGCCGAAGACCACCACGAGGGGCCCGCCCGCGGGCAACGGCCTGCCGGCGCGGGTCAACGTCCAGGCGGCCACGGCGTGTTCGGCGACCGGTACGGACGCCGCCCGGTGGGCGAACCGGCCCACCACGGTGACCAGGTCGGCGAGGTCGCCGCCGGAACCGCCGTCGCCCTCGGGGACGCCGATGGTGTGCAGGCCCAGGCCGACGACATCGTCCCACAGCCGGTCGGGGTCGTTGAGCGCGGCGGTGATGTCGTCGACGAGGTCGCGCAATGCGGCGTGGACGTCTTTCACGTGCGGGTCTCCTGCTTGGCGATCAGGGACAGCAGCACGTCGGCGGCGCCCCCTCGGATGGTGAAACCCGGCGAGGCGAGCAGCGCCTGGTCGAACGCGGCCCGCAGTGCCGGGTCCGGGATGCGCCGGCACACTCGGCGCGCGAAGTCGACCACGTCGTTCTCGAAGGCGTTGCCGAGGTACTTGAGCGTGGCGGCCTCGACCGTCGACGCCCGGCCCTCGTCCACCTGGCGGGCGACCTGGAGGGCGAGCCGACGCAACGTGGCCAGGCGCGCGGTGCGCCTCCCGAGGTCGATGCGCAGGTCACGCGCGTGCGGGGGGTCGCCCGCGAGGGCCTCCACGCACCGGGCCAGCAGCGGATACGTCGACAGGACGCGTTCGGGGCCGCCGCGTTCGAACGACAGTTGCTCCACGACCTGGCGCCAGCCCTCGCCGACCGTCCCGAGCAGGCGGTGGGCGGGGACGTGGACGTCGGTGAAGGTGATCTCGTTGAAGTGGTGCTCGCCCGCGAGGTCGACGATGGGGGTGACCTCGATGCCGGCGGTGTCCATGTCGACGACGAACTCGGTGAGGCCGTGATGCCTGCGTTCGCCGCGCGCGGTGCGTGCGAGCAGGTAGATGTGGGTGGCGTGATGGGCGCCGGTGGTCCACATCTTGCGGCCGTTGACCGTCCATCCACCGGGCACCGCCTCGGCCGTGGTACGGACGGCGGCGAGGTCGGATCCGGCGTCGGGTTCGCTCATGCCCAGACAGAGGACGGCCTCGGCGCGGGCGATGAGCGGCAGGATCTCGGCGCGCAGCTCCGGGCTGCCGTACCGCAGGACGGCGGGGCCGATCTGGCGTTCGCCGATCCAGTGCGCGGCCACCGGCGCGCCGGCGCGCAGGAGTTCCTCGGTGACCGCGAGCCGGGCGACCTGGCCCAGGCCTGCGCCGTACTCGGTGGGCCAGGCGAGGCCGAGCAGGCCGCGGCGGGCGAGTTCGCGGCTGAAGTCGGGGGCGAAGCCGCGCATCCAGTTGTCGCTGCGCGGGGTGTAGCGGCCCTGGACGCGCCATTGGGTGGTGAGGTCGCGGACCCGCCGGCGCAGGTCCGCGACGGCGGTGCCGGTCGCGGGGCGGCCGTTCGCCGCGGCGGTGGTCTCGCGTTCGCGTGTCGTGGCCATCTCACTTCCCCGTGTAGTCGCCGGGGCGGCGGGTGCGGAAGGCGTCCATCGCCTCGTGGGAGTCGGCCGTGGAGGTCATCACGGCCTGGTGGGAGGAGATCAGGTCCAGCGCGGTGCGCAGGTCCTGGCGTTCGCCCGCGCGTACGGCGCGCTTGATCAGTTGCACGGCCAGCGGCGGGCGGGCGGCGAGCTTGAGGGCGAATCGGCGTGCCTCGCCCTGGAGTTGGTCGTCGGGATGGACGGCGCTGACCAGGCCGAGGGCGAGCGCTTCCGGGGCTTCGACGAAGTCGGCGGTCCACAGCAGGCGCAGGGCGGTGGCGGTGCCGACGATGCGGGGCAGGTACCAGCAGCCGCCGTCGCCGGGTACGAGGCCGACGCGGACGTAGCCCTCACAGAAGCGGGCCGATTCGCCCGCGATCCGGATGTCGGCCATCAGCGCCATGTCCATTCCCGCGCCGACGGCCGCGCCGGCCACGACCGCGAGATAGGGCTTGGTCAGTGCCTCCGCGGCGAAGGCCACCTGGTGGATGCGGGACATGAGTTGCTTCTCCGCCAGGGGGGTGCGCTCGCGCTCGGCGAAGGCGTCCAGGTCCACCCCCGAACAGAAGGTGTCTGCGGCGCCGGTGACGACGACCACCCGCACTTCGGGGTCGGCCTCGGCCTTGCGCAGGGCCTCGGCCCAGGCGTCCACCATCTCCAGGGTGAAGGCGTTCTTGTGGTGCGGGCGGTCGAGGGTGATGGTGGCGATGTGGTCGGCGTGGGAGTAGTCGAGTTCGGCGGGGCTGCTCATCGAGTCCTCGGGTTCGGGGGGTTCGCGGGTTCGGGCCGGGTTCGCGGGTTCGGTCGCACGGGTTGCGGCGGGGGGTTGCGTTCAGGGCACGATCGCGGCGCGGACGACGTCGCGGTGGTCGGCGGCCCGGAACGCTTCGTTGACGGCGTCCAGGGGGAAGACGGTGCTTTCGGTGAACCGCTTGGGCAGGCGGTCGTGCACGGTCTCGAGGAAGTGCAGGCTCTTCCCCAGCGCGGAGGGTTCGTACAGGGACACGCCGATGACGCTCTTGTTGGTCATCGTCAGTCGGGACGGGTCGGCCTCGTAGGTGCGCTTGGCGCTGATGTTGCCGACGCTGAGGTAGCGGCCGAAGCGGCCGAGCATGCGGATGCCCTCGTCGACGACGGCCGGTGATCCGACGAGTTCGACCACGACGTCGGCGCCGCCGTCGGTGAGCGCCTGGATCTTCTTGATCCGGGATCGCGCGTCGGTCGCGACGGTGATGTCGACGGTGGCGTCGGCGCCCATCTCCCGGGCGAGTTCGAGGCGTTCGGCGACGGCGTCGAGGACGATCACGGTGCGGGCGCCGCGGGCCTTGGCCAGGGCGGTGGCGTACAGGCCCAGGCCGCCGGCGCCCTGGACGACGACGGTCTCGCCGAAGCCCAGTTGTGCGCGGTCGAGGCTGTACATCACCTGCGACAGGGCGCAGTTGGCTCCGGAGACGACCTCGTCGGAGAGCGTGTCGGGCACCGTGTACAGCAGCGCGCCGGGCGGCAGGACGAAGTAGTCGCCGAACGCGCCGACGTAGTAGGGCGGTTCGGCGGCACTGGTGAGCATGGCCATGCGCAGCCGGGTGCATCCGGCGCTGCGTCCGGAGACGCAGTACCGGCAGACGTGGCAGGCGAAGAAGTACGGGAAGACGACGCGCGTCCCCGGTTCCAGGGGTGTGCCGTCGGTGTCGCGGCCGGTGCCCTCGCCGAGGGCGGCGACGCGTCCGACCATCTCGTGCCCGAGGACGGTGGGGAGTTTGCCGCCGAGGCCGCGGGTGTCGAAGTTGCCGTGCCAGGCGTGCAGGTCGCTGCCGCAGACGTTGGCACGGGTGACCCGGATCAGGATCTCGCCGGGGAGGATCCCGCGACCGGCGAGCGAGACCTCCTGGATCTCGAACGGCTGCTCGGGTGCGTCGAACCGGGCGATGCGTCCTTCGAACATTGGGGTGATCCGCCTCTCGATGCTCGGCGTGCTATCTATGTACATGGAATAGATCATTGACCTGAGAAATCGTCAAGGGTCACCATCCCGCCCCGCCGCCCCCACCATCGGGAGGACTTTTCATGCCGCCGACCATCTACCTCGACGGACGCTTTTGCGACTCCTCGTCCCCGGCCACCGTCCCGGTGATCGACCCGACCACCGAACAGGTCTACGACCACGTCCCGCGAGGCACCGCCCGGGACGCGGACGCTGCCGTGATGGCCGCCCGCCGTGCGGCGGACACCTGGGCGGCGACCCCGCAGTCCGAGCGCATCGCCCTCGTGCGCGGGCTCCGGGACACGCTCACCGCCCGCGCCGACGAGCTGACCTCGGCCGTCGTGCGCGATGTCGGCACCCCGGTACGCATGGCCCGTCCGTTGCAGACGATGCTGCCGATCGGCGCCGTGGCCGACTTCCTCGCCGCGGCGGAGGGCATCGAGGAACCCCATGAGGTCGCGAACTCGCTGGTGCACCGCCGGCCCGTCGGCGTGGTCGTGGCCGTCACCCCCTGGAACTATCCACTGCTCCAGATCGTGGCCAAGGTCGTGCCCGCGCTGCTGAGCGGCTCGACCGTCGTCCTCAAGCCGAGCGAGGTCGCCCCGCTGGTCCCCCACCTGCTCGCCGAGGCGGTGGACGCGGCCGGCTTCCCGCCCGGGGTGTTCAATCTCGTCTCCGGCCTCGGCCTCGAGATCGGCGACGCGCTGGTACGTCATCCCGAGGTGGACATGGTCTCCTTCACCGGCTCCACGGCGGCCGGCCTCGCCGTGCACGCCGCGGCCGGGCTCAAGCGCGTGCAGCTCGAACTCGGCGGCAAGTCGGCCTCGTTGGTATTGCCGGGCGCCGACGCGGTCGCGGCCGCGCGGGCGACCGTGAACAGTTGCCTCCTCAACTCCGGCCAGACCTGCCTCGCGCAGACCCGCCTGCTGGTGCACCGTTCGCTCTACGTCGAGGCGGTGGAGGCGGCCACCGCGACCGCCGCCCGCTTCACCCTCGGCGATCCCGCCGACCCGGCCACCAGGCAGGGACCGCTGATCTCGGCCGCCCAGCGCGACCGCGTCCGGGCATTCATCGAGCGCGCCGCCGCCGACGGCGCCCGACTCACCGTCGGCGGCGCGCACGCGCCGGACGGCCTCGCGCGCGGGTTCTTCGTGCGCCCGACCGTGTTCGCCGACGTCGCGCCGGAGTCGGTACTCGGGCAGGAGGAGGTCTTCGGACCCGTCCTGGCCATCACGCCCTACGACGACGTGGACGAAGGCGTGCGGATCGCCAACGGCACCCGATACGGCCTCTCCGGCGCGGTGTGGGGCCCGGACCGGGAGAGCGCCGCCGCCGTGGCGCTTCGGCTGCGGACCGGGCAGGTCGACGTCAACGGCGGGCGCTTCCACACCGCCGCCCCCTTCGGCGGCGTGAAGTCCTCCGGACGCGGCCGCGAGTTCGGCCGCGCGGGGTTGGAGGAGTACTACGAACTGCAGTCGCTCCAACTGTGACGGCGCCAGGCCCCGGCGGGTCGGGCGCGGCCGGCGCCCGGGCCGCGAGACCTCAGTACGTCCACTCGACCGGGCGGCCCATCAGGTCCGGGTATCGGCGACGCCAATACCGCTCGGCCTCCTCGAGGTGTTCGCGCATCGCCGCTTCCGCGGCGTCCGGATCGCCCGTCCGCAGAGCCGCCACAATGACCTCGTGGGCGGCCGCGACGGCGGCCTGTTTGCGTGCCGAATAGGTCACGCCCACCCGCACGCCGTCCGCCAGCGCCTTGAGCGAACTGGCGAACACGTCCAGCACGACACTGCGCGCCGCCTCCGCGACCACGGCGTGGAACCGCTGGTTCTGGGCGGCGAACACCTGCTGGTCGCCGGGGTTCTCCCGCAGCAGGCGCACCGTCTCGTCGAGTTCGACCACCTGCTCCGGAGTGATCCGCTCCGCCGCCCGCCGGGCGAGCATCGGCTCCAACGCGCGACGGGCGTCCGCGACGTCGCCGAAGGAGGCGCCCTCGATCTGGAGCAGGAGACTGAGCGACTCCCCCAGGCTCTCCTTGCGCGGGTGTCGTACGATCGGCCCCCCTCCCGGACCGCTCTTGAGCGTGATCAGGCCGCGGGCCTCCAGCAGTCGCAGCGCCTCGCGCACGGTCGGGCGGCCGGCCTCGTAGCGCAGCATCATCTCCTGCTCGTTGGGCAGGCGGTCGCCCTCACGGAGCGCGCCGGTGAGGATCGGCCGCGCCAAGACCTGCGCCAGCCGTTGCGACGCCTTGGGCCCACGCCACGACCTGTCCTCGATGTTCGTGCTCATACCTGCCCGTTCCCCGGCGAACACCGGCAGCGCATCCGACTCGACCTATTCCTGTACAGGAAAGCGTACCGGGCTGCGTCACCTGTCTCCCGGGCCGATCTCGAACGATCCGGGGTGGCACGTCGGGCCGACGAATGGCAAGCTTTCGCGTAACAGCAACGCAAAATTGATAGCCTCGGAAACCGACGGCTTCACCCGCATGACCTCGGTCACACGGTCGATCCCGTTGACCTCGTCTTCCCGTCGTCCTACTGTGCCGGGAACCACCGCCCCGACGGGCTGCTCCCAAGGCAACGCACCGCTCCGGGGTGCGCAAGAACCCCGAACCGAACGAACCCGTCGACCCGAACCCGCGGGTCGAGGTCCTGCCCGCGTCGGCGATCCTCCCCCTCCGGGATCGATCTCTCTCGGCCGGCCCCGCGCGCTCGGCCGGCCCCGCGCACCGAGTCGGGCGATTCGCTCCACCCGACGAGGGGACGCGTCACGCGGGCGGAATTTGTGTACGGAATAAGTATTCGCAGGCGGCCACCGAGCGTCGCGCCGCCCGGAAGGGAAACCACACGATGAGCCCGACCCTGACACAGCTCAACGACATCCTGCGACCGGTGGCACCGCCCAAGGTCTTGGAGGGTGTGTACACCGACGACCAGCACGGACGGATCCTCGACGTCCTCAAGCAGCACGGCCCGTGGCCGACGATCGTCGCCCAGACCTTCGACTCGATCGAGGAACTGGTCGCCACCTCCAGCGGCCCGGACAACGACCAGGTCCTGAACCTCACGCTCGACGACATCGCCGGCGCCCACTTCCGCGGGTTCTTCGCCCAGAACTCCACAGTGCTGTACCCCGAGTTGGAGGACTGCTTCTACAACTCCCGTTTCCTGGACCTGGCGAAGGCGTACTGGGGCGGCGAGTACGCCCGCCCCACGATGATGCTGTTCAACCTGTGCGGCCCGCACCACAGCACACTCACCTCGCACCTGGACGCGGTCACCTTCCGCGGCATCCGCTACGAGAACTCCCCCACGTGGCTGATGAACGTCATGGGGCGCTCGGGCCTGTTCACCGACCACCTGGTGAAGATGGCCCAGGTCATCACGTGGTGGTACCTCGGCGAGAACGGCACCTTCACCTACTGGCCCGACGGGCCGCACGGCGAGCCCAAGCGCCTGGACCACCCCCTGTGGAACAAGGGCGTGGTCGTGCAGAACGAGGCGATGTTCCACCGCGGCGACCCGGTGGGCCGCCCCGACGAGCGCGACACACCCGGCCTGAAGAACCGCTCGCTCCTGGGCTGGGACGCCTCCCGCGACGACTGGGCGATCACCACCGACGGCGAGGCGATCCGCCGCTACCGGCCCGAGGAGATGCGCCTGCTCGTCCACTGGAACGCCGAGGTCTACGCGGACCACGACGAACTGAGGAAGAACATGGACCACTCCGACGACCTCACCCACGACATCGTCTTCGAACGCCTCCTGGCGGACCTGCGAGCCCGGGGAGTCGAGGTCGCCGAACCCTCGGACCCGATGAACGACAAGGACTTCATCCGCGCCCTCATCGCGACCTACGCGATCGCCCCCACCACCGACTGGGCCACACCGGACACTGTCTGACGCGTCCCGCGGAACGCGCGCCCGTCCGCCCCCTCGTGCGAGGGGCGGACGGGCGCGCGGTGCCGGTTCGACGAGTCGCCTGCTCCCACAACAGAGCGGCCCGCCACCGACGAGCCTTCGCGGCCGGGTGAGCGACATCCCGGCGTCCCGACCGCAGCACCTTCCGTGTCCGCGAAGGTCGGCACGCTCGACTCACACACCCTCGTACCCGCGTCCCTCCCTCGCTGTTGCGCTGTGTGCGCCCACGTCCCGGGAGGCGAACCACCGCGCGAAAGGAATCCCCCATGACCACTCGGGCCGAGGCCGAGCCTCCCGCCACAGAAGCCGGCAACGAAATCGAGGTCGACACCGGTCGGCTCGACGGCGCCTCGCCAGGGCGCGTCGTCGCGGTCGTGGCCGTCGTCATCATGTTCGCCGAGGTGGTGCCCCTGCAGTACGCCATGATCGCGCCCGCGGTCCAGAAGGTGGGCCACACCTGGCCGGAGGTCGGGGACAACCTCACCTGGATGATCATCATCCTGGGCCTGGTCGGCGGAGCGACGACACCGATCGTGAGCAATCTCGCCGACCTGTACGGCAAACGCCGCGTCATGCTGGCGGGCAGCGTCTCCTTCCTCGCCGGGTCCCTGCTGTGCGCGACGACGGACGACTGGACACTGTTCCTGGTCGGCCGGGCCCTGCAGGCGAGTTGCTTCGCCCTGACCGCCATCGCGGTGGGCCTGCTCCGCGACCTGGTGCCCCGCCGGTACGTACCCATCGCGATCGGCGCGCTGGCGACCGGCTTCGGGTTGTCCGGTGTGCTGTCCCCGCTCGTGGGCGGGGCACTGACGGAGGCCTACAGTTGGCGGTCGCTGTTCTGGTTCCTGGTCGTCTACATGCTGGTACTCATCCCCCTCATGGTGTGGCTGGTGCCCGAGAGCAGGGTTCGGGCCCGACAGCAGCTCGACTGGGTCGGAGCGATCCTGATCGGCGCGGGCGCCGCGCTCGTCCTGGTGTACCTGAGCAACGGTCAGAGCTGGGGCTGGGGCAGGCCGTCCGCGTGGGGCTACCTGCTCGCCGGCCTGATGGTACTGGTCGCCTTCTGGGCGTGGGAGACGCGGACGCCGGCGCCGATGATGGACCCGAAGCTGCTGCGGGCTCCCAAGGTCTCGATCGTCCTGGCGATCGGATTCCTGGCGAACGTGGTGATCGGCGGCGCGGGCTTCGCCGTTCCGTACATGGCACAGACCGACGCGGGCGAGATCAGGGACGGCATCCTCGCCGGAGCCGCGGCGCAGGCGCACGCGCCGGTCGAGATGATGCGTCAGGTCATCACGTTCGAGGGCGGGATGCGGTACGCCCTGGGCCTGAGTCTGCTCGGGTACGCCGTGCACATCACCATCGGCATGTCGCTGACCGGCATGGCCGCCGGCCCGCTCGGCGGATGGTGGGGACAACGGTCCGGCCTGCGCGCCCCGCTCGTCGCCGCCATGGCCGTCCTGACCCTGTCGATGGCGTTGCTGGCCGGCTTCCACGGCACCTGGATCGCGGTGATGCTCGTGATGAGCCTCTACGGCGTCGGTATGGGCCTGTACTACGCGGCCGCCAACAACCTCATCGTCGAGGCCGTGCCGAAGGAGTCGTCGGGTATCGGGGCCGGGATGCTCGCCGTCGCGCAGTCGTTCGGCGCGGCCCTGGGCACCGCCGTCGCGACGGCGGTGCTGTCCGCGCACGCCTTCCGCATGACGTCGCCCTCCCCCACCGGGCAGGGCACGGTCGCCACCGAGATACCCCAGGTGTACACCGACTCCGGATGGACCACCGCCCTGTGGGTGTTGGCCGCGGCGGCGCTCGTCGGCACCGTGCTGGCCGTGGTCATGCGCACGGGTCGCACCCCCGCCACCGGGGGCGCGGAAGCCGAGGTTCACTGATCGAGGATCCGCCCACGCCACGACGGCCCGGCTCCGACGACCATACGGCCGCAGTTCGCCGAAACGCCGACGCAGGCACGCCCGCGTCGGCGTTTCGGCGATTCCGCCGGGTCGACCGGTGAATTTCGAGAGACCAGTACACAAATTTGTGACCTCGGACGGTCCGATGTTCGGCGGCGGCTCTGGACAGTTGTCACCCGGGTGGGCATCATTTGCTCGCTGGACAGAGTGTCTATTCAACAACCTCCTTGGTCAGCCGGCGGGATGTATCCCGGCCTCGGCCGACCGCGATCGAGGCACAACACTCCCGGAGGCCCCGCATGCCCACGCCCACCGTCGAAGCCGCGTATCCGCGCCCTCGCGCCGCGGCTCTGCCCCTGCCGCGAACCGCTCGACCCGAGATCCGGCGGCAGTTGGAACAGGCCGACCCGCGCATCGTGTTGATGTCGTTGATCCACCTCACCCGCGACGCACCGCTCCTGGAGGAACTCGCCCCGGCCCTCGCGCCGACGGCACCCAAGACCCAGCGGGCGGACCTTGCCGCCCGCGCCCGCGACCTGCTCACCGAGGCGCTGACCCGCCCCGCCCCGCCGGAGGCCGATCGGCCGCTGCCCGACGAGTTGTTCCAACGCATGGCCTCCGTCTGCGTCGGCGAGGCGGTCGACTTCGAGTTCCTGCCGCTGCTGCGCGAACAGGGCGGTTTCAGCGCTCGCGAGGCCGTACCCGTCCAGGTCCGCGCGAGCCCGCCGAACGGCTTTCACGCGGTGATAATCGGCGCGGGGCTCAGCGGCATGTGCGCGGCCATCAAGCTCGCCGAGGCCGGCTACAGCTACCGCGTCTACGACCGCAACGCGGACGTCGGCGGAACGTGGCTGGCCAACCGCTATCCGGGGATCGGGGTGGACACCCCCAGCCACTTCTACTCCTTCTCCTTCGAGATCAACCCCGACTGGCCGGAGTACTACTCGAACGGCCAGGTGGTGTGGGACTACCTGCGCACCTGCGCCGACGCGTACGGCCTGCGCGAGAACACCAGCTTCGACACCGAGGTCACCGGCGCCCGCTACGACGAGACCACCCGCCGCTGGACCGTCACCAGCCGCGGACCGGACGGTGTCGAACACACGGAGCGGGCCGACGCCGTCATCAGCGCCATCGGGTTCTTCCAGGCCCCGATGCACCCCGACATCCCCGGCCTGGACAAGTTCGCGGGTCCGGTGATCCACACCGCCGCCTGGGACCCCGACGTCGACCTCGCCGGCAAGCGCGTCGCCCTGATCGGCACCGGCGCCAGCGCCATGCAGCTCGGCCCCGCCGTCGTGGACCAAGTCCGTGAACTGACCGTCTTCCAGCGTCAGCCCTCGTGGATCATGCCGCGCCGCGCGGACAGCCTCGTCGTCCCCGACGGCGCCCGCTGGGCCATGCGGCACGTGCCGTTCTACGCCGAGTGGTTCCGCACCCTCACCTACTGGATCACCGCCGACGGCAACTACCCCCGCGTGGTCGTGGACCCCGACTGGACCATGACCGAATCGGTGTCCCAGGCCAACGAGGACGCCCGCCAGTGGCTCCTCTCCTACGCCCGTGAGGAACTCGACGGCCGGCCCGACCTCCTCGCGAAGGCCGTCCCGGCCTATCCGCCGTTCGGCAAGCGGATCCTGCGCGACTGCGACTGGTACCGCATGCTGCGCCGCGACCACGTCCGCCTGGAGACCTCCGCGATCACCCACGCCACCGCCGAGGGCCTGGCCACCGCCGACGGCGAGGTCGTCGAGGCCGACGTCGTCGTCCTGGCCACCGGGTACCACCTCCTGCCCATGCTCGACGGCATCGACATCACCGGCCGCGACAACGTCGCCCTGCGCGACGTCTGGGGCGAGGAGGACCCGCGCGCCCTGCGCGGGGTCACCGTGCCCGGGTTCCCGAACTTCTTCGTCATCGGCGGCCCCAACTCCGCCCCGAACCACGGCGCCGGCGTCAACATCATCAGCGAGACACAGGTCAACTACATCCTCGGCTGCCTGGGCCTCATGCACGCCCGCGGCGCAACCGCCATCGAACCCACCGAACAGGCCCACGACGCCTACAACGAAACCGTCGACCGGGCCCTGGACGGTCTCGTCTGGAGCCACTCCTCCGTCCGCGGCTACTACCGCAACAGTTCCGGCCGCGTGGTCGTCTCCAATCCCTGGCGCCTGGTCGACTACTGGTGGATGACCCGCGCGCCACAGGAGAACGAATACCTCCTCACCTGACCCCGCCCGGCCCGCCCGATGCGTCCCTCCCCCTCCCGGGGCGGACGCAGTCCGGTCTCCCACCGTCACCTCGCGGCGGCGGCGAACCGCGAGGTGACGACGCGGCCTCCGAAACCACAAGAATCCCGACCCGACGTCGGCGGCCGGCTTACGGATTGACCGGGTCGATCACCTTCACCAGTCGCGCTGTTGCCTGCCCCGCGCGGTGGCGCGCGTTCGTCCGCATCTCCCCCGAGGTAGGTCATGACTTTCGATCCGAACGACTATCCCCTGCTTCCCCCCGAGTTGGCGGCCGCCATGGTCGGCGTTCCCATGATGCCGCCCATCACCGCGAACAGCGTCCGCGCCGTCCGCGAGCACGCGAGGGCCGCATCCGCGCGCCGGCCCGGGTCCGAGGTCCATCGGGTCGAGGACCGCACCCTGCCCGGCCCGGGCGGGACGATCCCCGTGCGCGTCTACGCGCCCTCCCCCGCGGCGTCGTTGCCCGTGCTCGTGTTCGGCCACGGCGGCGGATGGTCCGTGTGCGACCTCGACACCCACGACGCGCTGTGCCGGGAGATCGCCAACCGGGCCGGCGTGCTCGTCGTCTCCGTCGACTACCGTCTGGCTCCGGAGAACCCGTACCCCGCCGGGCTGGAGGATTTCTACACGGCGGCGTCGTGGGTCGTCGAGCATGCGGCCGACATCGGCGCGGACCCGGCACGCGTGGCCGTGGGCGGCGACAGCGCCGGCGCGAACCTGGCCACCGTCACCTGCCTGATGGCCCGTGACCGCGGCGGCCCGACATTCCGCTGCCAGATGCTTGCCTACCCCGGACTGGACGCGGTGTCGCAGCGCCCCAGTTGGACCGAGATGGCCCACGCGCCCATGGTGAGCGCGGCGACCGGCCGTTCGATGTGGGCCGCGTACACGGCCGGGCACGACCCGCGCGACCCGTACCTGTCTCCCGTGCACGCGAGCGACCTGTCCGGCCTGCCCCCGGCGATCATCGTCGCACCCGGCTACGACCACGGACGCGACGACTTCGCGGCCTACGCCGTCGCCTTGACGAAAGCCGGCGTCGAGGTGGAGTTCCGCCCCTACCCCGGCATGTTGCACGGCTTCCTGTCGTACTTCGCCGCCGTCCCGGCCTGCTCGCGGGCACTCGACGAGGTGTGCGCGGCCCTGCACAAGGCGCTGACCACCGATTGACGTCGACCCGTCCCCGGTCGCGCGAAACCGCGTGGTTTCGTGCGACCGGGGCGACCTGGGGGACCCGGGCGACCCGGGCGACCCGGGCGACCCGGGCGATCGGAGCGGTCGCGACGGTCACGTCGCGGGGGGCAGGTGCCATTGGAGTTCGATGTGTTGCCCGAGGCTGACCAGGCCGCATGCCACGACGTCGGTGCGGACGAAGGCCTGGACCATCGTGTCGGTCGCGGCGCCGGGATCACCGGGGCGAAACACCGCCACCACCTCGACGCGGCCCGCGAGTTCGCCGCCCTCGCGACCGGCCGCCTCGATACCCGCCAGGCCCGCCTCCAGCGCCTCCTCGGACGGCAGCCGCAGCCCGAAGTGGTACGTGTACTGGGGATGCGCCCGCATGTGCGTGCTCCAGGCCGACCGTGCTCGGGCGAGCGGCCCGTCGGCGGCCTCGGTGTCCAGTTGCTGTTCGAAGGCCCACTGCTGGGGGGTCACCTCGGACGCGTACAGGACGTTGCTCCGGTAGTCGGTCACCCCGGGTTCGACGAAGGCGCTGAAGAAGTGACCTCCCCGGTCCAGGACACGACACCCCAGCAGTTCGAGCAGCCGCCGGGCGTGCGTGCGCTCGCCGGGACGGTGCAGCAGTTCCACGTGGGTGATTCGCCGCGAGACGGGATCGTCCTCGGGTGCGGCCATACCGAAACTCCTCGTCCGAAGGGGGGCCGACCCGGTCGAGACCTGATGCAGCCATTCACATCATGGCTATCATGGTTATGATGAGCTTCACAAGCTGACGATCCCGCTCGCCGTCTGATTTCGCGTATACGTTACACATAAATTGACGGGCGTCCGTCGTCTCGGGTCTTCATCCCAAGGAGCCTTCATGCACTACGCAACCATCGGTCGGACCGGCCTCAAGGTGTCCACCCTCGGGCTCGGCTGCAACAACTTCGGCATGCGCATCGACCAGGCGGCGGCCTCACGCGTCGTCGACGCCGCCCTGGACCGCGGCATCACGCTGTTCGACACCGCCGACATCTACGCGGGCGGACGCTCCGAGGAGATCCTCGGAAAAGCCCTCGGCACCCGCCGCGACGACGTGGTGCTCGCCACGAAGTTCGGCGGGGCGGTCGCCCCCGGCCCGTACGGTGGCGGGTCGTCCCGGCGACACGTGATCCGCGCCTGCGAGGGCAGCCTGCGCCGGTTGGGCACCGACCACATCGACCTGTACTACCAGCACTACCCCGACCCGCAGACGCCGATCGAGGAGACCCTGACGGCTCTGGACGACCTGGTGCGCGCCGGCAAGATCCGTTACGCCGCCGCCTCCAACCTCGCCGCCTGGCAACTGGCCGACGCCGTGCACACCTCGCGCGCCCGCGGCACGGTCGGCTTCGCCGCGGTCCAGTTGGAGTGGAACCTGCTCTCGCGTGCCGCGGAACACGAATCGGTACCCGCGGCCGCGCACTTCGGGGTCGGGGTCATCCCGTACTTTCCCCTGGCCTCGGGGCTGCTCACCGGCAAGTACCGGCAGGACGAGGACTTTCCCGAGGGATCGCGGTTGGCGACCCTGCCCTACTTCGCCTCCATGGCCACCGACGCCAACTTCGCCGTCGTCGAGCGACTGCGGGCGCTGGCGAACACCGGGCGCACCATGACCGGCCTGGCCCTGTCCTGGCTCGCCGCCCAGCCGACCGTCGCCTCGGTGCTGGTCGGCGCCACCTCGGCCGAGCAGGTCGCCGCCAACGTCGCCGCGCTGGAGGATCTGCCCACCGAACTGCTCGCGGACATCACGAAGGCAGCCGGCGGACACCCGGGGTAGGTCGGGAGCCGGACCCACGAACGAGCCAGGCGCTCGGCGTCGGTCACCCGCGCGCGGTCGGAGGATCGACGTCCGCGCGGGGATCGTTGTGCTCGGCCTCGAGGGTGTTGCGCCAGATGGTGGTCAGCGTGTCGAGGATGGCGGAGCGTTCCCGGCTCCAGCGGCCCGCCATCCACGAGGGCATGAACGTCTCCAACTGCGTGATCAGCAGGTAGGCGCGCCGCTTGGCCTCCGGCTTGGAGAAGTGTGCCCAGCGCTCGGGCGGCCGGGTGAGCAGGGCGACGAACTCCTTGACGTGCTCCTGGTGCTGGTCGCGCAATGCGTGCGGCAGTTGCTCGGCGAAGATCCGCAGCGCCTGCCGGTTCTCCTCGCCCCGCGTGACGTAAGTGCCCAACCACGCCCGGATGCTCGCGTGCGACCAGTCGGGCAGTTCGCCGAACGCGGCGAACATCGCGGCCGTGTCCGCCCAGATGCGGTCGGCCAGCTCGGCGACGATGTCGCCCTTCCCGGTGAAGTGCAGGTAGAACGTGGCCCGGGCGGCTCCCGCCTCGGCAACGATGTCGTCGACGGTCGTGGCCTCGTAGCCCTTCGCCTCGAACAGACCGGCCGCGGCCGCGATCAGTCGCTGCCGTGTGTACCGCTTCTGCTGGGCACGAAGGTCCGGGGCCGAGGGGCGGCCCGCGGAATCGGAGGATCGGCGCGCGGGGACGGGCATGTCGCCAGCCTACCGATCCGACGAAGACGTCCGACATCGGTGACCCGGGAACGATCGGGTGGGCCGAGCAGTCCCTCTCCGCGGAGCCGGAACTCGCGGGCTGAGCACGGCGCCCGCAGCTTTTGACCCAGCCACCGGGCCCGGCGGCTCGACGGGATGACGGCGTCGAGGTCGGCGAAGACCGCGACGCGAGAGGACCATCCGTCTACGCCGACGAAGCGCTGCTGAATATCGGGTTTGTCGGCGCCTTGCGGACCCGCTTCGCCGTGGGGCCCATCCCGGAGGTGTCCTCGGCGAGGGACTCGACCGCCGCGATGGTGATGTCGATGACAACGTCGTAAAGGCGGTCGAAAGCACCGGGCAGCGCGTCGACCACCGGGCCCACCTCGGCCTTCTCCGCCGGATCCGCCTCGTCGAGCGCCTCCCGCAGGACGGCGGACATCTCGGCCGCGGGGACGCGCGAGGCGGCCAAGGTCGCCTGGCCCATGATGGTCGTGCCGATGAGAGCGATGGCCATGGCCAGATCCTCATCGCCCAGTTTCAACGGCCGCAGCATCTCGGTCAGCAGTGCGAAGGACGGCAGCCAACTCGGTTGACGGGTGGAGGCGATGTACGGCAGCAACTGTGGATAGGGCCGCAGGTGGTCCATGCTCAGCAGCATCCAGCCGCGCAACTGCTCCTGCCAGGTCGCGCCCGTCGGCTTGTCGAACCGCATGTCGGACGCCACCCGGTCGGCCACCGCGTGGAGCAGGTCGTCGCGGTCGGGGAAGTACCGGTACAGCGCCATCGGCGCCGAGTCGGCGGCTTCCGCCACCCGCTTGATCGTCAGCGGCGTGCCCGGATTCTCGTAGACCAGTGCCACGGCGGCATCGACGATCTTCTCGCGGGACAGTCGCGGCGGACGGCCACGACCGCGCGTGGCCGCGGCCTTTGCCGGCTGAGTCATCGATGTCCCTTTCACCGCGCATTTCACCGGTGCCGAGCGTACGCTCCGCAAGCTACGCGCGGCCCGGCCGTGTACGCCGAACGCACCGGCGCGAACCCGTGTGCCGATTACACGCACTGGCCACCACCAATTAGCGTACGGCATTACCGATGCCGCTCGGGAACCACCCGAAGCGACCCGCGAACCGGACTCCGAGGCCGCCGTGACTCCGGGCTCCCCCGAAGCATCCGGGACGCGCCGGCCCGGTGCGCGCGTACACCGTCGAGGGCGGGCCGAAAGCGATGCCCGGGCGCCATGTCGTCGCCGAATCAAAATAACGTACTCACTACACTAAATGCCTGCGGCAAGCAACGACGACCACCTCCGCTACGCTCCGGCGCTCGAGGCGGTCGACGTCGCCGTCCACTGACCCGCTCCAGGGCGCCGGACCGTCGATCGGACGAACGCGCGGGGAGTGCCGAGCCCGCGCGCCACTTCGGTCATTCTTCGCGGGCTGCCGACCTCGCAGCCCCCAACTCCTTGGTAGGCACCGTGCTCCGCTTCTCCCCCGGGTGTCGCTTCACTCACTTCCGCCGCCGTCGTCGGCGGGCTCTCGCCGTCGCGGCGGCGACCGTGCTGGTGGCAACCGCCTGCGGGTCACCGGGGCAGCCAAGCCCCGACCCGTGGTCGACGCCCGGACCAGGCGGGGTGCTGCGTGTGGCGGTGCCGACGGATCCACCATCCTTGGACCCGTTCACCACTCCCTCCTACGCGGTCGCCTACGGACACCTGCTCGCCGCGATCTACGACCCCCTGGTGTGGGCGGACCCCGCCACCGGCACCATCCGGCCGCACATCGCCGAGTCGCTCAGCCCCTCCCTCGACGCACGCACCTGGACCCTCGTCATCCGCCCCGGAGTGACCTTCTCCGACGGCCTGCCGTTCGATGCCGCCGCGGTCAAGGCGAACTGGCGGGTTCACGCCGATCCCACCATCGGGTCCGCCGGCGCGATCGCCGCCACCGGCCTCAAACTCACCGTCGCCGACCCTCTCCGCCTCACCATCGAACTCCCCGGCCCCAACGCGCACTTCGACCGTGCGGTCGCGAACAACCTCGCCTACATCGCCTCTCCGCGCACCCTGACCGACCTGGTGTCCCTGCGCACCAAACCCGTCGGCGCGGGCCCCTTCGTCCTCGCCGAACGCGTTCCCGGCCGGCGGTTGACGCTGCGCAGGAACCCCCACTATTGGCAGCCCGGCCGCCCCTACCTCGACCAGGTCGAGGTCACCGTCCCCTCGGCGGGGAAAACCCCGGCCGAAGCGATAGCGGCCAAGAACTTCGACCTGACCACCGTCAGCGACCCGGCGCAGGCGACGGAGGCGACAACCAAGAAGCTCGGCGTCGTCCCCCTACAACTCGGCGGCGGCCGCATGCTCGTCTTCAACACCCGCAGGCCGCCGTTCAACGACCTGGCCGCCCGCAAGGCCGTCGTGAACAGCCTCAGCGCGGGCGACATCGACCGCCGCTTCTTCCAGGGCGTCGGCACCCCCGCACAGGGGATCTTCGACACCACCTCACAACTCGCCAACGGCCGGCTCACGGCGCGCGACGACGACCCCGAAGCCGCCCGCGCGGGTTTCGACAAACTCACCAGCGGCGGGACCCGACCCTTCCGCTTCACCTTCGTCGCCGTGGGCGGCGGGAACCCCGACTCCCAAGCCTCCTACATCCAGCGGCAGGTCGAGCGCTTCCCCGGCGTCCACCTGCAGATCGACGACGTCGATACCGCCACCCTCATCCGCCGGAACGTCTCCGGGGACTTCGACATGGCCGTGACCGGTCTGTGGATGAGCGACCCCGAACCGGTGTTGTACGACTTCCTGCGCCCCGGCAGCCTCACCAACATCAGCGGGTACTCCAACGCCGCGGTCACCGAGGCGATGAACGCGGGCCGGCTTGCGATCAACCCCGCCACGCGCCGCGACGCCTACACGCGCGTCCAGGTCCGACTCAATGAAGACCTCCCCTTCTGGGTCTACCAAGAGGCCGCCAACACCGTCGTCTTCGCACCCTCCATCACCGGAATCCAGCCTCACAGCGACGGCCTCGTCCTCTTCGACCGCATAGGCCTGCGACGCTGATCTCCGCCGCCCGCGAAGGCACCGTCGACGCAGCAGGTGGGGGCAGGAGCCGCCACGTGCGGCGTGACCCGGTCTGCCGCGATCGCAGTAGGCGCAAACGACTGCGTTCGGGCGACGACGAGCGGGACCCGCGCCGGGCATCGTGGTGGCCGGCGCCGACCTTTGGTTGGTCGACGGGCAGCCGAGACTCCCCGGCACGCCCGCCGCATCAGGGCTCGCGCGTACCCCGTCACCCGCAAGATTCCCCGGAGGCTCCATGTCCCCGCTCGCCCGTTGGTGCCACAAGCACCGACTGCTCGTCGTTCTCGTGTGGGCGGGGGTACTTTTCGCCCTCGGGGTTTCGGCGCTGTCCGCCGGGGCCCGGTTCGGCAACGACTCCAAGATGCCGAACACCGAGTCGGCGACGGCAATCGAGCTGATGCGGGCACACGCGCCGGCCGCGGCGGGTGCGAGCGGGATCGTGGTCTGGCAGACCGTCGACGGCTCCGACGCGACCGCGCCCGGCGTGCGCGAACACATGAGCGCCGTGCTCGACACCATCGCCCACGCGCCCGGCGTGGTGGCCGTGGAGAGTCCCTACACGGCCGGGGGCACCGGTCAGGTCAGCGAAGACCGGGACACGGCCTACGCCACGGTGAAATTCGCCGGGGACGGCGACGGCCTCGACAAGGCGGACGTCCACAGGGTCGAGCAGATCGCCGGCGACGCCCGCACCGACAACGTGCGGGTGGAACTCGGCGGCAAGACCTTCACCGAGGCCCCGAAGGCGTCGAAGTCGAGCGAGATCATCGGCGTCGCGCTCGCCGCGATGGTGCTGTTCCTGGTGTTTCGCTCCGCGTGGGCGGCGGCTCTGCCGATCGTGACGGCCGTGGCGGGTGTGCTCACCGCGATGCCGGCCACCATGCTGCTGAGTCACGTGATGACACTGTCGGACGTCACTCCGACGTTGGGGGCGTTGATCGGGCTCGGGGTGGGCATCGACTACGCCTTGTTCATCGTCAACCGGCACCGCCGCAACCTCATGGCCGGCGCCGACGTGGGCGCGTCCGTGGCGCGGGCCCTGGACACCTCCGGGCGGGCCGTGGTGTTCGCCGGACTGACGGTGGTGATCGCCCTCCTGGGCATGCTCACCCTGGGCATCGGCGTCCTCAGCGGCATGGCGCTGGGCGCGGCGCTGACCGTGACGCTGACGGTGCTCGCCGCCGTCACACTGCTGCCGGCCCTGTTGGGCATGCTCGGTCCGCGGGTACTCGGCCGCCGTCAACGACGGGACCTCGCGGCGAACGGGCCCCGGCGACAGCACGACGCGGCCGGGATCTGGGGGCGTTGGTCCGCGAAGGTCCGGCGCCACCCCAAGCGGCTGGGTGCGGTCGCCCTGCTGATCGTGACCGTGTGCGCGATCCCGGCCCTGTCCTTGCGGCTCGGCGCGGCCGACGCGGGCAACAACCCGACGTCGTCCTCGAGCCGGAAGGCGTACGACATGCTGGCGGACGGGTTCGGCCCCGGCTTCAACGGCCCGCTCGTGCTGGCCGTCCAGACACCCGACGACGCGGCTCGCCAGGGGTTGACCCGGTTGATGGACCGCCTCGCGCACACCGACGGCGTCGCCGCGGTGAATGCCCCTGCGGCCTCGCCCGGACGGACGTTCTCGGTCGTCTCGGTGGTGTCGGACGGCTCCCCGCAGTCCAAGCAGACCACCGACCTGATCGAGCGGCTGCGCGACGACGTCATCCCGGCCGCGGAGCAACACAGCGACCTACGCGTATATGTGGGTGGCGCCACCGCGTCGAGCAACGACTTCGCCGCGGCCGTGGTGGCCGAACTCCCGCTGTTCATCGGCATCATCGCGGCGCTCGGCTTCATCCTGCTGACCATCGCCTTCCGCAGCGTGCTGGTGCCGCTGATCGGCGCGCTGACCAACATCCTGACCCTGGGAGCCGCGCTCGGGACGATCGTGCTGGTGTTCCAGCACGGCTTCGGCAGCGAACTCCTGGGAGTCGGCTCGGCCGGGCCGATCGAGGCGTTCGTACCCATCCTGGTCATCGGCGTGATGTTCGGACTGTCCATGGACTACCAGGTCTTCCTGGTCAGTCGCATGCACGAGGAATGGACCCGTACCCGTGACAACCACCACGCGGTGCGGGTCGGCCAGGCCGAGACCGGCCAGGTCATCGCGGTCGCGGCGGCCATCATGTTCACCGTGTTCGCCGCGTTCGCCGGCGGCGGCATGCGGGTGATCGCGACGTTCGGCGTCGGCCTCGCGGCCGCCATCGCCCTGGACGCGCTGGTGGTACGCATGGTCCTGGTACCCGCGTTGATGCACCTGCTCGGCCGGGCCAACTGGTGGCTGCCCCGATGGCTGGACAAGGCGTTGCCTCGGATCTCCGTCGAAGGCGCGCCCGAGCCCGACGAACCCGTCCGGCCCGTCCAGCCCGTCGACCACCCGGTGTCCGCCGGGCGCTGAGCGGCCACATCCGTCTCCGGGATCGGCGCGTTCCACCGCGTGCCGGTCCCGGCTGCGTACCGTGCAGGAGTGCAGATGATCAAGTCGGCGCGGAACCACCTCGCCCGGCACCCCCGGGCGCGTGACGCGCTCCCGGCCGTGCTGCTGGTGGTACTGGCGGTCTTCGCCTCCATGGCCGGCCCGTCCGGGTGGCACGGTCCACGCGCCGCCCCGGTGCTGTGGACCGCCGCCGCGTGTGTGCCGCTGGTGTGGCGCACCCGCGCGCCCGTGGTTGCCCTGGCCGCCGTAGTGGCGGTCGAAGGCCTGCAACTCGCCGTCGTCGCGGACCCGGTCCTGGTGCCGGGTGCGAGCCTCGTCGCCCTCTACACCGTGGCCTCGCGGCTGCCCCGGGCTCGAGCCTGGGCCATCGGCCTGGCCGCCTGCGTGGGCATGACCGCGGCGCTGGCCGCGTCCCGATCCGAAGGCATCCTCGATACGGGCACGCTCGCGTGGTTCGACGTACTCGTACTCGCCGTCGCCGTCGGGGACACCACCCGTTCACGGCGCGCCTACCTGGCCACGCTGCACGACCGCGCCGAGCACGCCGAACGCACCCGCGAGGACGAAGCCGCCCGGCGGGTCGCCGCCGAGCGCGTACGCATCGCCCGTGACCTGCACGATGTCGTCGCCCACCACATCACCCTGGTCAACGCCCAGGCCGGCGTCGCCCGGCATCTGGTGCTGACCGACCCCGAGGCCGCCTACCGGGCGCTGGGACAACTGACCGACAACAGCCGGGCCGCCCTGGACGAACTACGGGCCACCGTAGGCCTGTTGCGCCAAGACGGGGACGCCCACCCACGCACCCCCTCGCCGACGCCGGCCGACCTCGACGAACTCGCCGAGGCGTTTCGCCGCACCGGCCTGCCGATCGAGATCACCGTCACCGGCACGCCGCGGCCGGCGACGCCGTCCGTCGAACTCGCCGCGTTCCGCATCATCCAGGAAGCGCTCACCAACACGGCCAAGCACGCCGGACCCGCCACCGCCCACGTCCACCTGGACTACGGCGAGCGCACCCTTCGCGTCGACATCACCGACACGGGCCGGGGAAGCCGGGCCGGCGCCACCGACCACGACGGACACGGCCTGATCGGCATGCGCGAACGCGCGCACGCCTTCGGCGGCACCCTCGACACAGGCACGGGTGACCGGGGTGGATACCGCGTCACGGCCGAACTCCCCCTACCCATCGCCCCCGGAAGCGCCGGAGCCCCCCGATGACCATCCGCGTCCTCCTCGCCGACGACCAGGCACTCCTGCGCGGCACCTTCAAACTCCTCATCGACAGCGACCCGGACATGGAAGTCGTCGGTGAGGCCTCCAACGGCGCCGAGGCAGTCGAACTCGCGCGCACCGAACGCGCCGATGTGGTCCTGATGGACATCCGCATGCCCGTCCTCGACGGGATCGAGGCCACCGCTCGCATCGGTGCCGACGAGGACCTCGCCGGCGTCAAGATCCTCATCCTCACCACCTTCGAGGTCGACGAACACGTCGTCGACGCCCTGCGCGCCGGTGCCGCCGGCTTCCTGGGCAAAGGCGTCGACCCGCCCGACCTCCTCGACGCCATCCGCACCGTCGCCGCCGGCGACGCCCTGCTCTCGCCCACCGCCACCCGCCAACTCATCGCCCGGGTCGTCGCCCAACCCACCGCCGCCGACCCGCGCACCACCCGCCGACTCGACCTCCTGACCCCGCGCGAACGCGAGGTCACGACCCTCACCGCGCTGGGCCTGTCCAACAGCGACATCGCCGAACGCCTGCACGTCACCGCGGTCACCGCGAAGACCCACGTCAACCGGGCCATGACCAAGCTCGGCGCCCGCGACCGCGCCCAACTCGTCGTCATCGCCTACCAAACCGGCCTCGTGAAACCCGGAGCCTGAACCTGCGATCCCGGCAGCCGACCTCGTCATTGCCGGACAACGGGTCACGGCGCCACCCGCACACCGACTCGGCGGTACAAGGTCACCGCCTTGAGGGGCCCACGAAGGCCGGCCCGTCAGTGCCGTGTGTACCGGTTGACGGCTCGCGGAAGGCCGAGGCGGGCCCGCAGGGTGGTCGTGGTGTAGCCGGTACGGAAGGCCTTGCGTTGCCGAAGCTCGGGGACCAGGGCGGTGGTGATCGCCGTCAGGTCGTGGGGCAGGGCCGCGGGGCGTAGGCGGAAGCCGTCGAGGCCCGCCGCGCTCCAGTCGAGAAGCAGGTCGGCCAATTCGCCCGGGGTGCCGGTGAAAATGTCCGCGTCGGAGGCCAGGGCGGCGCCGTCCAGGCCGTCGAGGCGGCGCTTGCGCCGGGCTGCGGCGCCGGGTTGGTCGTCCAGGAAGACCACCAGGTCGGCGAATCTCCGCAGCGGTTGGTCAACCGGTCGTCCGACCTTGGCTTTGGCCTTGTCGACCTCGCCGAGGATGGTCGCGATGTCCGCGCGGGAGTGCGGCGTGAGGTAGACGACGTCGGCGGCCGCCGCGGCCAGTTCGTACGGTACGGAGGCATGGGCGAGGACGGTGACCGGTGGTTGGCCCTGGGGCGGGCGCGGGGTGATCGAAGGGCCGCGGATGCTGAAGTGTTCGCCGACGAAGTCGATGTGGTGCAGTTTGTCGCGGTCGATGAAGCGTCCGGTCGCCGCGTCGCGGATCTCCGCGTCGTCCTCCCGGCTGTCCCACAGCCGGCGGGCGACCTCGACCACGTCGGCGGCCTCGCCGAACAAGGCGCGCAGGCGCTTGGCGATCAGTTCCGTCTCGCGGATGTCGTCCGGGGTCAGGGCGGGTGTCGTACGCCTGCCGAAGTGGGTGGCGTCGGCGGCTCGCGAGGAGATTTGCGGACGCCGGCCCGCGCGGCCGCGGCTCGCGTGGTCGAGCGTGGCGATCCCGGTCGCGACGTGGAACGGTTCGGTGTGGGTGACGTTCGTGGTCGCGACGAGTCCGATGTGGGAGGTCAGCGGGGCGAGGGTGGCCGCGAGCAGGACCGCGTCCAGTCGGCCACGCACCTGGTCGGTGCGGTCGTCGGACCGCTCGAACGAGGCGGATTGCATGGCGAGCGCGTCCTCGAAGGTGACGAAGTCGAGCAGCCCGCGTTCGGCCTCGGCGACCAGGTCGGCCCAGTAGCGGGCGGTGAACAGGTCGGCGGGCCGGGCGTCCGGCTCACGCCAGGCCGCGGGGTGCCAGCCGGCACCGTCCAGCGCGACGGCGAGGTGCAGCGGGGTCACGATGTCTCCTTCGCGCGTGGCGCTTTCAGGCCGAGGTGGTCGCGGAGTGTGGCGCCGGTGCAGTCCGTGCGGAAGACACCCTTCTCCCGGAGCGGTGGGATCACCCGGTCGACCGGTTCGTCCGGTCCGGTGGGTGTGGGGTGGGGGACGAAGACGAAGCCGTCCGCGGCGTCGCTCTGGACGAACTCGTCGATGGCTCGGGCGATTTCATCTGCGGTGCCGACGAACGTCGGTTGTCCGGTGACCTCGATGACCAGTTCGCGCATGTTCAGCCCCCGCGCGTCGGCGAGTTCCCGCCATCGGCGGGCAGTCGCGTCGCGAGATGGATCTGCTTCACCGGCACGACGCGACCGCCCGCCTGCCGCGGTGGCGGCGCGCCGGCTCGGCTCGGCCATGACCCGGGGCCGGCGCCCCGGGCCGCGTAATGTGAATGCGCATGGCCCGCATGATCGAACCTTCACACTTATGCGAAGGTCAATCCGACCCGACATGGCGTCGATCACATCGACTCGCGCGCCACCAGGGGAGCGATGACCGGGCCCCGGCCGGGTCCGTCGCTCCGCCTGGCCGGCCGGCCCGGGCCGCCGTCGACGCCGATGTCCGCGGAACCCGCGGCCGCCCGGGGGCTCCCCCGGTGAGGCCACGGTCAAAACGGCGGTTGCGCCGCCCACGCGGCGCCGGCGCGACCGGAATCGCCGGCTCGTGACCTATGTCCCCTGGGTGTTCATGGCGTTGATCAGGCTTTGCGGGCGCATGTCGGTCCAGGTGCGTTCGATGTGGTCGAGGCAGGACTGGCGGCTGTCCTCGGGATGCGCCACGGTCCATCCGGCGGGGACGTCGAGGGTGGCGGGCCACAGTGAGTGCTGGTTCTCGTCGTTGACCAGGACGAGGTAGGTGGCGTCGTTGTCCTCGAAGGGGTTGGTGGTGTGGGTCATGTCGGCTCTTTCCGGTTGTGCGCTGCCGGTGCCGGTGCACCGGCGGGAGCGAGGTCGGGGTCGGGAGCGGGGTCGGCGTCGGCGTCGGCGTCGGGGTCGGGCGTGCCGGCCGGGACGGTCGCGGCGATCCGGTCGAGGCGAGCCGCGAGGGCGGGGCCGATCCGGGCGAGCGCGTCCGGCTGCATCAGCCCGTTGTGGCGGGCGGCGATCTCGAGCACCTCGATCCGCCCGCTGACGTGCGGGCGCCACGCCGCGGGCTCGGGGGCGAGCGGATCGCGGTCGGTGGTGGCCTTGAACACCAGCATGTCCCCGTCGAACACGCCGGGGGTGAACGCGTGCGCGGCCAGGGCGTTGTGGTCCAACACGGCCGCGACGGCCGCGAGTTGGTGCGGCTGCAGACCGGCCAGGACATGCTCTCGTTCGCGCAGCGCCCGGGCGAGCCCGTCGTAGGTCGCCGGAAGCGGGGTGGAGGCGTCCGGGTCACCGTCGAGAACGAGAGCCAGGTGTTCCGCTCCGCGCTGAAGGGTCGATGCGTGAGGGGAGATCCCGTACAGGGGGTAGGCGTCGAGCACGGCCAGCAACGCCGTGTGCTCGCCGCGCGTGGCCAGTTCGGTGGCGATGGCGTGCGCGATCAGTCCGCCGGCGGACCAGCCGAGCAACTGGTACGGCCCCTGCGGCTGCACCTCGCGGATCTGTTCCAGGTAGTCGGCGGCCATCTGCTCGACCGACGCGGGGGCCGGTTCCGGGTGGGTCAAGCCACGGGCCTGAAGCGCGTACACGGGTTGCTGCGGGTGCAGGTGGCGCAACAGCCCGCCGTACGCCCAGCCGACGCCGCCGGCGGGATGGACGCACCACAGCGGCAGCCGGCTTCCGTGCGGGCGCAGCGGCAGTACCACCTCCATGACGTCACCGGGGCGTCCCGTTCCCGCGCGCTCGGCCAGGCCGGCCGGGGTGGGTGTCTCGAAGAGGGTGCCGAGTGTGATGTCGACGCCGAGGACGGCGCGGATGCGGGAGATGAGGCGGGTGGCAAGAAGGGAATGGCCACCGAGGTCGAAGAAGGAGTCGTCGGTCCCGACGGCCGGCACATCCAGAATCTCGGCGAACAGTTCGGCGAGGACCTGTTCGTGGGGGGTTCGTGGAGCGGTGCGGGTGTCGTCCTCGGCGTTCGACCGGTGTTCGGGGGCGGACAGTGCCGTGCGGTCCGGTTTGCCGTTGGGGGTCAGCGGCATGGCGTCGAGGAAGACGAACGCCGAGGGGACCATGTACTCGGGCAGGTGCTCGCGCGTGTACGCGCGCAGTTGTGCGACCGTCGGGCTCTCGCCCGGCGTGGGTACCAGGTGGGCGGTGAGGCGTTTGTCGCCGTGTCGGTCCTCGGGGGCGGTGACGACGGCCTGGGCCACGCCGGGGTGCGCGGTGACAACGGCTTCGATCTCGCCGGGTTCGATGCGGAACCCGCGGATCTTGATCTGCTGGTCGCCTCGTCCGCGAAATTCCAGGCCCGCGCCGTCGCCACGCCATCGGGCGAGGTCGCCCGTGCGGTACATCCGTTCCCCGGCCGCGCCGAACGGGCACGCCACGAACCGCTCCGCGGTCGGGCCCGGACGGTTCAGGTAGCCGCGGGCGACGCCCGAGCCGGCGAGGTACAGCTCGCCGGTCACTCCCGGCGGCAGCGGATCGAGGGCGGCGCCGAGGACCCAGGCGTGCATTCCGGGCATGGGGTGGCCCAGCGGCAGCGGCCGATCGGTGGCGACCACGGGTCCGAGCCGGTGGTGGGTGGCGAACGTCGTCGTCTCGGTGGGGCCGTAGACGTGGACCACCACCGTGCCGGGACAGGCTTGCCGGATCCGGGCGACGGCGGAAGGGGAGACCACGTCGCCGCCGGTCAACACCTCGCGCACGCCGGCGAGGCAATGCGGTTGCTGTTCGGCGATCAGGTGGAACAGTCCGCAGGTGAGGAACACGGCGGTGACCGCGTGGCGGGTGAGGACGCGGTGGAGGGTGTCGACGTCGAGGGGGTCGGGTGGGGCGAGGACGACGGTGCCGCCGTTGAGCAGGGGTGTCCACAGTTCGTAGGTGGAGGCGTCGAACGCGGTGGGCGAGTGCGCCAGGACCCGCTCGTGCGCGCCGCCGCGCCAGGTGGGGATCAGTGCCAGCGCGGCCACGTCGTGGTGGGTGACGGCGATGCCCTTGGGTTCGCCGGTCGACCCGGAGGTGAACATCACGTACGCGAGTCGGCGCGGATGGCAGGCGATGCCCGGGTCGGCGTCGCTGTGGTCGCCCTGTTCGAGCGTGCTCAGCGTGTCGGGTGTCAGTAGCAGCACCGCGTCGGTCCGGCGCATGATCAGGTCGATGCGCGAGGGCGGGAACCGCGGGTCCAGCGGCACGTACACCGCTCCGGCCTTGACGACCGCCAACAGGACCGCGACCAGGTCGAGGGAGCGTTCCAGCATGATCGCCACCGTGTTCTCGGGTCGTACCCCACGGTCGATCAGGGCGTGCGCGAGGCGGTTCGCGCGCTCGTCCAGTTCCCGGTAGGTCACCGTCGTGTCGCCGGCGATCACGGCCGGCGCGTCCGGCGTGGCCCGCGCCCGCCGGGCGAACAGCTCGGGCAGTGCGGCCCACGGCACGCCCTCGTCCTGTGCCTCGGGCCGCCCGGTGCCGGACCGCAGCGTGTGTCGCTCGTCCTGGGAGAGCAGGTCGATGCGGCCGATGGGTGTGTCGGGATCGGCTGCGGCGGCCCGCAGCAGTCGGGTCCATCGTGCGGTCAGCGTCTCGATCGTGGACCGGTCGAACAGGTCGGTGGCGTACTCGAGCGTGCCGTCCACACCGGCGGGATCGCCGCCGGGGCCGAACCGTTCCTCCAGGCCGAACGCGAGGTCGACCCGGGCGGTTCCGGTGTCCAGGGGTACCGCGCCCGTGCGCAGTCCCGGCAGGACGAGGTCTTGTGCCGGTGCGGGATGGAGGCCGAGCATCACCTGGAAGAGGGGGTGTCGGGACAGCGACCGGGTGGGGTTGAGTTCTTCCACCAGTTGCTCGAACGGCAGGTCTTGGTGGGCGTAGGCGGTCAGGGCGTTGTCGCGGACGCGGGCGAGGAGTTCGGCGAACGTGGGGTCGCCGGAGGTGTCGGCGCGCAGGACGAGCGTGTTGACGAAGAATCCGACGAGGTCGTCGAGGGCTTGGTCGGTGCGTCCGGCGATGGGGCTGCCGATCGGGATGTCGGTGCCCGCGCCCAGGCGGGTGAACAGGGCGGCGAGCCCGGCCTGCAGGACCATGAACAGGCTCGCGCCGTGGCATCTGCCCAGATCGGTCAGGGCGGCGTGCACCGCGGCGTCGAGTTCGAAGGCTAGGTGCTCGCCGCGGTGGGTGGCGGCCGCGGGGCGGGGGCGGTCGAAGGGGAGTGCGAGCTGGTCGGGCAGACCGTCCAGGGCGCCTTTCCAGTAGGCGAGTTGGCGGGCGGCGAGACTGTCGGGGTGGGCCGGGTCGCCGAGCAGATCGTGCTGCCACAGGGTGTAGTCGGCGTATTGCACCGGCAGCGGTTCCCATCCGGGTTCCTCGCCGCGGGCCCGGGCGGCGTAGGCGCGGGCCAGGTCGCGCGAGAGCGGGCCCCTCGACCAGCCGTCCCCGGCGATGTGGTGCACCAGGAGCAGCAGCACGTGCTCGTCCGGTCCGGTGGCGAAGAGCTCCGCGCGCAGGGGCGGTTCGACGGCGAGATCGAAGGAGTACCGGGCGGCGGCGGCGAGCCGCTCCCCGAGGTCGCTCTCGTCGAGCGAGGTGACGGGCAGACGCAGGTGCCTGCGGGTCTGCGTCGCGTCCAGCACCCGCTGGTGGGGCACTGCGTCTTCCGACTGGGGAAATACCGTGCGCAGGCTCTCGTGTCGGTCTGCCACGTCGGCGAGGGCGGCGTGCAGGGCTTGTCGGTTCAGCCGGCCGGTCAGGCGCAGCGCGAGGGGAATGTTGTAGGTGGGGCTGGGGCCTTCGAGGCGGTGCAGGAACCACAGGCGGCGCTGGGCGAAGGACAGCGGCACGTTCGGGGGGCGTTGCCCGCGGCCCAGGGCGGGCCGCCGGACGGCGCTCCCCCGGTCGAGTCGCCCGGCCAGGTCGGCTGGGGTGGGGGCTTCGAAGAGGGTGCGCAGTTCCACGTCGGTGTCGAGGACGGCGCGGATGCGGGAGGTGAGGCGGGTGGCGAGGAGGGAGTGGCCGCCGAGGTCGAAGAAGTTGTCGTCGGCGAACACGTGCGGAAGGTCGAGGATTTCGGCGAACAGTTCGCACAGCAGACGTTCCTGCGGGGTGCGTGGGGCTCGCTGGTGTTCGGCCGCGCGGTGTTCGGGTGCGGGGAGCGCGGAGCGGTCGAGTTCGCCGTCGGTGGTCAGCGGCAGGGCGTCCAGGGTCGTGAACGTCGAGGGGATCATGGATTCGGCCAGATGCCCGCGTGCGTGCGTCCTCAGGTCCGAGGGGTGCGCGATGCGGCCGGCGGTGGGAACCAGGTAGGCGACCAGGCGTTTGTCGCCGTTCCGGTCCTCGCGGACGACGACGGCGGCCCGGTCCACGTCCGGGTGGTCCGCCAGGACGGCTTCGATCTCGCCGGGATGGAAGCGGACACCGCGGATCTCGACCCGGTCGTCGGTGCGTCCGCGGAAATCCAGTCCGTTGTCGTGCGGGCGCCGTTTCGCGAGGTCGCCGGTGCGGTACATGCGTTCGCCGGGCCGCCCCCATGGGCAGGCGACGAACCGCTCGGCGGTTCGGCCGGGCCGACCCAGGTAGCCGCGGGCCAAGCCCGCCCCGGCGAGGTACAGCTCCCCGATCACTCCCGGCGGCACCGGCCGCAGGGCGGCGTCCAGCACGTAGGCGCGCATGCCTGCGCCGGGCCGGCCGATCGCCGGGGCGGAGCCGGTGGGGGCGAACGCGGCACTCGTCGCCGCTACGGCGGCGTGCGCCGGCCCCGACGGCGGGTCGGCGAGCGCGGACATCGGGTCGGCCGGCGGGGCGAGCACCACAGTGGCGCCGGACAGCAGGGCGGCGCACAGGTCCCGGACGAAGACGTCGAAGGCGGGAGCGGCCGGCACCCGGCTGCCGGCGCCGAGTCCGAGCTGCTCGGCCCGGGTGGCGGCCAGGTGGGGGATGCCGGCGTGGGTGACGGTCACGCCCTCGGGGCGACCGGTGGCGTCGAAATCGTAGATGACACAGGCACTGTGCCGGGGATCGACCGCGATGCCCGGGTCCGTGGCCGGGCGTTCCTCGCCCAAGGCGGTGACGGTGTCCGGGTGGTCGACGACGAGCGCGGGGCGGGCGTCGTCGAGCATCGACCGGATGCGAGCGGCCGAGGAGCCCGGGTCGACGAGCAGGTAGGCGGCCCCGGCCTTGAGCGTGCCCAGGATCGCGACGACGAGGTCGACCGAGCGGGGCAGCACGAGGGCGACGATGTCCTCGGGGCCGATGCCGCGGGCGATCAGGGCGTGGGCGAGCCGGTTGGCACGGGCGTTCAGCTCCCGATAGGTCGACTCGCCGTCGCCGGCGATCAATGCCGGGGCGTCCGGTGTCTCCTCCACTTGTGCGGCGAACAGTGCCGGCATCGACCGTTGCGGCGTCGCGGTGGCGGTCCGGTCGAACTCCGGAAGCACTCGCCGGCGTTCTTGTACCGACATGATCTCCACGTCGCCGATCGCCCGGTCGGGGTCGGCCGCCACCGACACCAGCAGGCGCCTCCACCGGTCCGTCAGCGCGTCGACGGTGGCGGGGTCGAAACTGTCGGTGGCGTATTCGACGATGCCGGCGATCCCGTTCGGGGCGCCGTCGGGGGTGTGCTGTTCGGTGAGGCTGAGCGTGAGGTCCATGCGCGCCGTGCCGGTGGGTGTCGGCCGGCCGCTCACCCGCAGGCCGGGAAGCTCGAATGTCCCGGCGGGGGTGTTCTGCAGGACGAGCATGACCTGGAACAGCGGGTGGTGCGCGAGTGAACGCGCCGGAGCCAGCTCTTCCACCAGGCGTTCGAAGGGCAGGTCCTGGTGTGCGTAGGCGGCCAGGTTGGTGTCGCGAACACGGGTGAGGACTTCGCCGAACGAGGGATCGCCGCTGGTGTCCGTGCGCAGGACCAGGGTGTTGACGAAGAACCCCACCAGGTCGTCGAGGGCCTCGTCGGTGCGCCCGGCGATCGGGGTGCCGATGGGGATGTCGTGCCCGGCACCGAGCCGGCTGAGCAGGACGGCGAGACCCGCTTGGAGGACCATGTGCAGACTCACCCCGCGTTCGCGGGCGAGGCCGAGCAGCGCGGCATGGAGGTCGGCGCCCAGCGTGACGTCGGCGGTGGCGCCGTGGTGGGTGGCCGCCGCGGGCCGGGGCCGGTCCGCGGGCAGCGCGAGTTGCTCGGGCAGGCCGGCCAGCGCCCGGCGCCAGTAGGCCAGTTGGCGGGCGACCAGGCTTTCCGGATCCGCCGATTCCCCGAGAAGGTCCCGCTGCCACAGGGTGTAGTCCGCGTACTGCACCGGCAGCGGCTTCCAGCCGGGTGCCTCACCGCCGCGCCGCGCGGTGTACGCCGCCGCCAGATCCCGTGCCAGTGGGCCCATCGACCAGCCGTCCCCGGCGATGTGGTGCACCACCAACGACAGCACGTGCTCGTCCGGGGCCAGGGCGAACAGTTCGGCGCGAATCGGCGGTTCGGTCACCAGGTCGATGCCGCGGCGCGCCGCCGACGCGAGCCGGGCCTCCAGCTCCGCCTCGCCCACGGACGTCACCGCCAGGGACAGGTGCCGACGCATTCGCCTCTCGTCCAGCACCCGCTGACAGGGCAGCCCGTCCTCGGACGGGGGGAAGACGGTGCGCAGGCTCTCCTGTCGCACGGCGACGTCCGCCAGGGCCTGCTCCAGCGCCGCCGGGTCGAGGTCCCCGAACAGGCGCAGCGCGAGGGCGATGTTGTAGGTGGGTGTGGGGCCGTGCATGCGGTGCAGGAACCACAGGCGGCGCTGAGCGAACGACAACGGCAGCGGCGCCGGACGCGGCTGCGGGCGCAGCCCGGGCCGGGCCCGCCCCGCCGCGTCGAGCCGGGCGGCCAGGCCGGCCGGCGTGGGTGCCTCGAACAGGGTACGGATCCCCACCTCGACGTCCAGCACCGCGCGCAGGCGGGAAATGAGGCGGGTGGCGAGCAGGGAGTGGCCGCCGAGGTCGAAGAAGGAATCGTCGGCACCGACCCGGGGCACGCCGAGGACCTCGGCGAACAACTCGCCCAGCACCTGTTCGTGTGGGGTGCGCACGGCCCGGCCGCCCGCGCCGGGACGGTGCTCGGGAGCCGGTAGCGCGGCGGTGTCCAGCTTGCCGTTCACCGTCAGGGGAAGTGCGTCCAGGGTGGTGAACTCCGACGGAACCATGTAGTCGGGCAGGTGCCCTCGCGCGTGCTCACGCAGTTCCAGGGCCCGCGCACCGCTCGGGGCCGGGACGATGTAGGCGACCAGGCGCTTGTCGCCGGGCCGGTCCTCGCGGGCGATCACGGCGGCCTGGACCACGTCCGGATGCGCCACGAGGACGGTTTCGACCTCGCCGGGTTCGATCCGGAAACCGCGGATCTTGACCTGCCGATCGGCGCGGCCGAGGTAGACCAGAGCGCCGTCCGCGCGCCGGCTCACCATGTCCCCGGTGCGATACATCCGCTCGCCCGCCGTCGCGTACGGGCAGGCGACGAAGCGTTCGGCCGTGAGGCCGGGCCGGTTGAGGTAGCCGCGGGCGAGACCTTCGCCGGTGAGGTACAACTCGCCGGGCACGCCGGGCGGTACCGGCTGCAGGGCGGCGTCGAGGACGTGGACGCGCAGGTCGGGCAGGGCGGTGCCGATCACGCTGGCGCCGGCCGCGGCGGCGGTCTCCCGGTCGAACGCGGCGTGGGTGGCGTACACCGTGGTCTCGGTGGGGCCGTACATGTTGACCAGCACGGGCGCGGCGTCGCCGTGGCGGCTGTACCAGTCGTCCAGGCGGGCGGGGTCCAGGGCCTCGCCGCCGAGGAGCACCGTGCGCAGCGACAGCGCCTGCCCGATCTGTGGGGCTTCGCGGTCGGCGTGCATCAGGGGATGGAACGCGGACGGAGTCTGGCAGAGCACCGTCACGCGCTCGTCGGCCAGCAGGCGCAGGAACTTCCCCGGGGAGCGGGTGGTGTCGTGGGGGACGACGACCAGGCGCCCGCCGTGCAGCAGCGCGCCGAAGATCTCCCAGACGGAGGCGTCGAAGGTATAGGAGTGGAACAGCGCCCACACGTCGTCCGGGCCGCACGCGAAGAGGTCTCGGGTCGTGGAGAGCAGCCGCACCACGTTGCGGTGCGGGATCACCACACCTTTGGGTCGGCCCGTCGACCCCGAGGTGTGGATGACGTAGGCCGGATGCCGGGGATCGATGGCGACGACGGGATCGGAATCGGGGCAGTTCTTCAGCAGCGCCGCCGTCGAAGGGTCGTCCAGCAGCAGCGAATCCGTGCCCGGGGCGGGATCGATCGCGGCCCGGATCGCGGCATGGGTGAGCAGCAGGGCCGCGCCGGTGTCGGCGAGCGTGGCCGCGATCCGCGCGGCGGGGCAGCCGGGTTCGATGGGCAGGTACGCGGCACCGGCCTTGAGCACGCCGAAGATCGCGGTCATCATCTCGACGCCGCGGGGCAGCACGAGGGCGACGATGTCCTCGGCACCGACTCCGCGGGCGATCAGGGCGTGCGCGAGCCGGTTCGCACGGGCGTTCAACTCCCCGTAGGTCACGGCGTCGTCCCCGCACACGACGGCGACGGCCTCCGGGGTGGCGCGAGCACGGACCTCGAACAGCCCGGGCACGCTGGTGTCCGCGACGTCGGCCGGCACCTCGTCGCGGCGGCCCGCCGGCTCGCGGCGCTCACCGTCGGAGAGCAGGTCGAACGCGCCGACACGCCGATCGGGGTCGGCCGTGGCCACGGCGTCCAGAAGGCGCAGCAACCGCGTTTGGTGGTCGACCAGGTCCGCGTCGCCGTATCGGTCCGCGTCGGCGTGCAGTTCCAGCCGCATCCCGGATCCGTCCCGCTGCTCCAGGGCCACGAGCGTGGGGGCGGCGACGGCTCCGCGGGAGAGGTTGTGCATCGTGGAGCGGTGGCCGGCGAACGTGAGGGAGGCGCCGAACGTCATGACGTTGACGATCATGAAGAACCGGGAGCCGATCCGGTCGGGCAGGCCGAGGTCGCGAGTCATGTCCTCGCCGCGGTAGCGCTCGTGCACCACCGCCTGCTCCACCGCCTGGTCGACCCGGGAGAGCAACTCGGCCAGCGGCATGGCCGAATGCACCTTCAGGCGCAGCGGCACGACGTTGGCCAGTACTCCCGGGATGTTGAGCAGGTCACGCCGCGAACGGCCGGAGACGACCAGGCCGAGCAGCACGTCCCGCGCGCCGGTGAGCCGGTGCGCGTACGCCGCCGCGGCGGCGACGACGTAGCGCGACCGCTGTGTCCCGCTCTGCTCGGTCGCCTTGCGCAGCGCCTCCGGAGATGCCATCGGGCGCGCTTGGGTCCTCCGGGCGGCACCGGGAAACCACAGGCCGTCGCCTGCGCCGACTTCCGTGTGCGCGAGGTCCGGCCGGGCGGGCAGCGGGGCCGGGTCGGGCAGGTCGGCGAGCACTGTCGTCCAGTGCGCGCGGTCGGCGTCGTACTGCCCCGAGGTCCGGTAGTCCAGGTCGGCCCGCACCAGATACGCCGGCGACCCGAACGGGGAGGCTCCCGTCGCCCTTCCGGCGACCATGGCCGTGTACACCCGTGCGACCCGGCGCGCGACGAGGGCGAAACCGAAGCCGTCCATCACCAGGTGGTGGCTGCTGCCGTACCACCACCAGCGATCCGTCCCCAGTCGAAGCAGCGCGAACCGGAACAACGGGCCGCGAGACACATCCATGGGGGTGTCCATGTCCGCTGTCATCCACTCCCGCGCCGCCGCCTCCGGGCAGGCGTCACGGCTGAGGTCGACACACGGAAGCGACAAGTCCGGGCCCGCGTCCACGACTTGCACCGGGCCATCCTCGCCCTCGATGACGCGCGCCCCCACCGCCTCGGTCTCCGACACGGTCTGCCGCAGCGCGGCCTCGAACAGCGCGGCGTCGACCGGGCCGTGGATCTCCACGCACTCCGCGACCCGGTACGCCGCTCCCCCACCGGGCGAACGCTGCTCGGCGAGCCAGAACTCCCGCTGCGCGGAGGTCAGCGGCAGCGTACGGGAGACGGCTCCCTCGCGCCCCTGCACGGGGTTCGAACCGGGCTCCGGGTCGGGATCGGACACGATCGTGGCACCAGGGCTGGACAACGCAAGACCTCCGGGAGGCTCGGACAACGGACAGGGGACCACGGCTGCGGGGTCGGCCGGGTGCGCCACCCGGGCGAACACTGCCGAGGAACGAAAGCCACGAGAGCGGCGACCGCCATATCCGCATCGTGCGTGGCGACTTCCGGCGCGGGCCGTCCGTGCGTGCCCGTGCACCGATCGCCGACCGCGCCTTGTCGTCCGCGCGGCATTTCTCCGAACATACGAAAAGCCAACCAGAGGGTTATTCGAGTGGGCAACGAGCCACTGCGCAGCGCACCACGAACGAGTGAACAACCCTGGGCCGCCTGGCGGGCCCGAGACGACACCTGGCGAACGTCGGCTCGACACACGACCAGGCCGAGGCGGCCGGGCGGGCACACGGGCCGATCGGCCACGCAACCGCGGTCGCCTTCCGGCCGGGCGTGGCGCGGCAAGTCGTCCCGTGAGGGGTCGCCGCGCTCGACGCGGTCGGCATCCGGTGGAGTGATGTCGGTGTCCGGCGGAACCCTCGGACACTCGGACACTCGGACACTCGGACGCCGGCGCCTACGACCGGGTCCAGGTCACCGCCGGGGTGCGTCGCATCGCCCGGGGCCGGATCGAGCAGGCGGGCTCGGGCGCGGTGATGGTCATGCCCTGGGGCGCCGACTACGGGACCGGGGTACTGTGCCCCGCGCCTGGTCGTCGCCCGAGCGGGCGCTGCACGAGCGGGCGCTGCACGAGCGGGTGTTCACCATGGCCACCGTATTCATGAAGCTCCGCCTGCAACGCCCCGATCGCCACCACTACGCGGCCGCGTCGATCCCCGCGACTGGGCCGAGGCCGCCGCCCCCCCCGGCATCTCGTCCCGATCGGCGGTACGGCCGCGGTGCGCTCGGCAACGGGGCGACGGCGTCGATGACCCGGCGGATTCGAGGCGCGGCCCTGTGCGCGCGGGTGATCTCGACGACGCCGGCGAACGGCGCTCGTCCCGGTGGCGGATCGCTTCGCCCGTGATCACCGCGTGGGAGCCACCGCCGTCAGGAAGTCGCGGATGATGGGGCCGGCAGCACCGGAGCCCGACGCACCGCCCTCGACGTAGACGGCTACCGCGATGTTGCCGCGGAAGGCGACCATCCAACCGTTGGTGGCGTCACCGACTTCGGCGGTTCCGGTTTTGGCGCCGACGCCGGGCATGCCGCGGAAAACGTCCTTGGCGGCGCCGGTGGTGGCGCAGTCGATCATCATGGTCCTGATGGAGCTGCTGACGCTGTTCGGAAGCTTGGCCTTGACGGTATGGACATCCATACCGCGTTCGAGAATCGGTTGATGGAATTCGCCCGTGACGGCAGTGGCTACGACGGAGGCCATGGTCAGGGGGTTCATCTTCAACGCGCCCTGCCCAATCATCTGGGCGGCCTTGTCGTTCTCACCGGCTGCGGGGGGAACCACGCCGTCCACGGTGCCCTGTCCGGCGGCAACCTTCCAGGCGTTGCTGTTGAGCCCGAAGTACTTGGTGGAGAAGTCGGCGAGCTCGCGGTCGCCGATCTTCCCGCGCAGGTCGATGAGCGCGGTGTTGCACGAGCGGGAGAAGACTTCGCGAAACGTTGCCTTCGGTATGGACATGCCGCCGACGTTATGGAATTCCTGACCGTTGACCATGGAGTTCACCGGACACGGAGCACTCGCGTTCGGCGACACCGCTCCCTTGCTCAGCAACAACGACGACGTCACGATCTTGAACGTCGAACCGGGAGCGACCGCGCCCGACATGCCCGCCTGTCGATGCACGGTCGATACGATCTCCCCATTGCGCATATCGAGCGCGACCAGGGAAGCGGCCGAATTCTGCCCGACAGCCCGCACGGCGGAGTCCTGGAGCGCGGGAACGAGCGTGGACGATCCCGGTCCCGAGGTGGGTGGGGCCGACGACAACCGTATCGTGGGCGCCGACGAGGGCACGGTCGGGGGCGGTGCCGAGGAAACGGCCGCCGATGCGCGCCTGTCGGGGGTCTCCGAGGCCGCCACCGTTCCTTTGTCGTCGGACAGCAAGCCACAACCGGCAGCCGGCGTGGCCAGCACGACGCCCACGACCGCCACGCCGCACTGGCGAAATCTGCGGGTCCATCCGTGGCGACGCTGGTCAGTGATGATCATGGCGCTCAGTACAGCGGAGAAAGCCTCGCGGGTCCAAGACAAATATCGACCTGCAAGCGATAAGAAATTGGCTATCACCCCTGGTCGTGGACCCGATCGCGCACCTGAACTCCAGTGTCGCGGACGGAAGAAGAAATCGGACCGGCGGGTGGTGGTCCCGGCGACCCCGTCGACAGGTGGCCACACGGTCACGGGGCTGTCGCGCACCCACCAAGCCGATCACCGCGTCGCGCGACGACCCGTCGCCACGCGCGCAGGCACCTCCTCCCGCGACATCGGTACCGACCCGCACGGCGCGAACACCACGGGGGTGTCGGGAGCCGGCGGATGCCGCAGACGACAGCTCCCGCAGACGGCGAACGACGAGACGGGCCAAGGTGGTTCACGACCGGCCGCCACCCACTCCGCGACCAGGCCCGCGTAGATCGGAGTCCAAGTCTCCGACACGAAACCACCATCGCCCACCGACACCCCCGCCGACGACCGGCGCCGATCGGCCCGTCCCGCCCCGAACGGCGACGCACCGCCGCATGTCCCATCCACACCCCATCGATAACGGCCCGGACACACGCACCACCGGGGAATGCCCTCACGTCACCCGTTCGCACCACATGCGGCCCGCACGGCCGGCGTGCGGCCACGCCGACACGCGCCCAGCACACGCCGGTTCGCCCGACCGGCGGTCGGATGCCGAACTTCCGCGCCGGATCCACGAATTCGCGACCGGTGGATCGGGTGGATTCCATCGGAGTCGTCACACCTCGACATCGGAGGCGTTGAGGGGCAGGCCGGCGGGGTGAATCCGGGAGCGTGGCGGTATGCGGGTCGGGAACGCAGGTCGGTGAGGCCGCCGTTGCTCTTCGCCTCTCGGGGGTGCGGACAGGTCTCGACGAACGCCGGTCGGGCGGCGCCTGGCAGGCGCCGCCCGACTGCGGTTCTTCCCGCTCTCGTGGGGTCGGGAGCGACGTGGCGGTGAGGGGATCCGTGGTTCGTGCGGACGCGCGTGGTTCAGGGTGGAGGGTTGCGCACTTGGCCGGGAGCGGATCGTCGGGGTGGTCGGGTGAGGGTGATCTGGCGTACGAGTTGGTGCAGGCAGGCCGTGGTCGCCACCGCGGGCAGGACGGCGACCACGACGCCCTGGAGGGTCATCGGGGCGTGGGTGAGGGACAGCGTCATGGACAGGCCGGCGAAGGTGACGACCACGATCCACGAGTGCAGTGCCCGGCGGCGGTGCAGGCTGGAACGCAGGATCGACAGTGAGGCCACCACCCACGGTCCCTGGACCAGGACGGGCCACCAGCGGGCCGGGCCGGTGGTGGGGCCGGCGGTGTGCCGCAGCGGGGCGAGGGTGATCAGCGCGGCGAGCACGCTGATCGTGGCGACCAACAGGACGCTGACCGCCACCATGGAGCGGCTGAGCCGGTCCAGTCGCCGTGCGCCGGTGACCGGGCGGGCCGCCGTCGGGGGCTGCCGGCGATGACTGCCCGGTGCCCGGATCGGGGCCGGGAGTTCGACGGTGGCGGGAACCTCCTGATCCGAGTTCCCCAGGAGCCGGGCGAGGTCGGCTTCGAACCCCGAATCGCCCACCACCGCGAACGACGAGGAGAGCCCGTCGAACGACGTGGTCGCGTTCGGTGTCGGCCACTCCGCCACACTGGGGGAGGACGCGACGCCCGGAGGGAATTGCCTGCCGGACGAGGGGTAGGGGTCGTATACATAGCCTTCGTACATGGGCCTGATTCGTTCAAGGGATCGGGCGCTGCAGGGCACCGATACGAATTTTCAATGCCGAATACAAACATCGTGATCGTCGGGCGGTCGGTGCCGGAATTCACGGTCGCGGATCGTCCAGGACGTCGTCGAGGCGGCGCGCGTACTCGGCGGCGATCAACACCATCGTCAGGGCGAACTGCTCCATGTCGGCGGAGCAATGACGAAGCGGGACGCGCTGTCCCGCACGTTCGATGTACGCGTGCGGAGACTTTTTGCGGAACGTCGCCGCGCGAGGGGTGAGTACCCAATCCCCCATGGGGAAGGCACGTTGGGCAAGCGTGGGAGGAGCTGCGGCGGAGGCGGATGCTCGGGGGGTCACGCCGGGGTAACGATGACTTCTCCCGGTGGTATCTGCTCCGAATCGGTGAACGACGCCCCGGGATCGCGTCCTTTCCGATCACGCATCGGACATTTCCGAGCGCCGGCAGCGCAGGGCCCACGCCGCCGAGGACGCGAATTCCTTGGGGACACGGGGAAGCGCGACCACTCACCGGAGAGTTCTTTACCTCCGTAATGGACAACTCACGAGTTGGTAAAAATTCGGGACATCCCCGGAACGGCAGTCCTATCTTCCGCCGTGCACATATTCGGCTGGAAACCTTTTCACCCCGACCCCGCCCTCGCCGGCTCCACGCCGACCTCGGACGCCCCCGGATCCGTCGACCCGGCAGATACCGGGTGCCGCCTCGGGGCCGCGGGAGCCGGTGGCGCTCATCGCCGTTCGGCGAACCCGACCGGTGGGGCGCGCAAGAGTCGTCTTCCTCGCGAGGGCTGACGGCGAACGCCACCCGGATGGCCGGACCGGGCTGCCGGACGAGAGCACGGCGTCGGGTACCCGCGCCTGGCGTACATGCGGTCTCGCGGCTCGGTATGCTTCGCGCCACACCGCGTGCGGCGGATCGGGAGGCCGGGTGGATTCTGCGCGTTCGTCGGTGCCCCGTTCGGCGGACGGTGCCGATATCGGCGAGGACGACGAGTTCGTCGTCAGCGGCCTGCACAACCGCGCCGAAGGCGGCTTCAACCAGGTCGACGTCACGGTCGAACGCTCGCCCGGTCCGGGCGGGGAGACGGCCTCGATCCTCCATGTCGAGCGGGTGCAGAAAACCGCCGGAGACGCCTACGACTTCGTCGTCCTGCCGTCCGGGGCGGTGCATCAGGCCGTCACCGGCCACCCGGCGATGAGCTGGGTGGACCCGCTGGTGTACCAGTGGACCGATGGCGATGGCCGGGTGCACCAAGAGCTCCTGCACGCCGGGGACACCGAGGCGGCGCCGGCCCATCAGGGCGACGGCGAGTCCGCGCAGGCCGAGTGCTACGCGGACATGGCCGACGTGGAGACAGCCCGGCTCGAACGGGCCCAGACCGCGGTGATCGACGCCATGCGCGACCCCGCCCGCCAGGAGCACCCGCTGGTATTCGACGGCCCGTCGACGTGGGACGCCGCCCGGGTACCGGCGTTCTGGCGGTTGTTCGGCGAACTCGAGCGGCGGATCCCGGGCCTGCTCAGGTCCTGGGGCGTCCCCCCGATCGGGGAACTCCGCGCCGTGTTGGGACCGCACATGCCCGCCACAACGTCCAATGGTCCGCCACGGATCGTGCACAACGACCCCAAACCGGGCAACCGCCTGCACAAGGGCGTCCTGCAGGCCGTCATCGACTGGGACATGGCCGCCGTCACCCGAGCCGCCCCCTCGCACGCCGCGGTCATGGACCTCGCGCAGGAACTCAACCTCACCGGGCGAAACGCCCTCGCCCCGACCACCGCGCCGCAGCAGTGGCGCCCCACCGCGGATCGCTGGATCCACGCCAACCCCCAAGCGGGCGCGGGATCCGCCGCCAGCCGCGCCACGCACCCACAGCGGGGGCACATCCCCTCGGACCATTTCGCGCGGGAGAGCGTCTACCGGTTGGCCTACTCCTTCGCCTGTGACCTCCTGCGCGGCACCGAGGGTCGCCTGTCACCGGACATAGGCGCGCAGGCCACCCGCTCCCTCCTGACGATCCTGGGCCTGCCCGCCGCTCCCGTGGAACGCATCGCGGCCGACCTCGGCCACACCGCCGGGCGGTTCCCCGTGATGCGGGCCTGGGAACTGCGCGGGGCCCTGCCCGCCCCCGGCCCGTGGAACGCCGCGAACCGTGCCGCCGCGCACATCACGATGAACACCGGGATGTTCACCGCCCTGCAGAAGATCAGCAGCTCGCAGGTCCAGGCCGCGGCGGAGATATCCCGCCTCAGCGGCCCGAACGCCCGGAAGGTACTCGACGGCGCCCGACTGTCGACGTCCGTCGCACCGCGCCTTGCCGCGGACACCAGCGCCGCGTTCGGCCTCGACATCGCTCTGCGCCGGGCCAATCTCGACCGCCGCGCCGCCCAGGCTCTGGCGCGCGGTGCCCAGTCCGGCCAGGTGTCGCTCAACGACCCGACCACCTGGGGGCGCGCGCCTGGCATGCCCCACCAACATCAGGCCCGATTCACCCCGGACCGCCACCACCGCCCGCCCTCGCCAGGCACCCCCACGACACGACCGGCCCCGTCGATCGCCCTCGTGAACACGGCGGCCGCCAAAGGCTTCTCGCCGGTGCGCGCCTTCGAAGCCAAGCCGGCACTTCGCCCGGGAACCGCCCCCAACGCCGCACGGGCCGGGATCGGCACCGGGCACGCCCCGGGTCGAACTGCCCAACGCGACAAGGGACTCGGGCACAAGCTGACCCGTCCGTCGTACGAGCGATGAACCACCGGTCGTCCGACCGGTCCGCCGCCGCCAAGGACTGACCCCGCCGGCGAGACCCACGCGGGCACCGACGACGTCACCGCGGGAATGACGTCGTCGTTCGCACGACATACCGGAGGGCGACGCCGGGGAGCCGGCCACGAAAACGACGAAACGCCGTACCCCGCCTGCCCGCGATAGTTTTCCCGCGTCTTCGGGCCCGGCGCGTTGTGTCGGCGTCCCACCGAAGCACTGCCCCGACTCGCGGCACTCTTCGCCGTTCCCCGGGAAGTCGCCCAGCGGTGGGGCTGGGCGTGGTGCACCGCGTGGCCGACCGGGCATGGTGGCGCCGCAGCGACTCCCCCGCAGCCGTCAGGGGTTGCCGCGTGCGGTCACCAGGCCGGATTCGTAGGCGAGGACGACGAGTTGGGCGCGGTCGCGGGCGTGGAGTTTGGTCATGGCCCGGTTGATGTGGGTTTTCGCGGTCGTCGGGCTGATCACCATGCGGGCGGCGATCTCGTCGTTGGACAGGCCCTGCGCGACCAGGGCGACGGCCTCGCGTTCGCGGTTGGTCAGCTCGTCCAGGCCCGTGGCGGTGCCCGGGTGCGGGGGTTGGGTGATGTAGCGGTCGATCAGCTTGCGGGTGATGGAGGGGGCGAGGAGGGCGTCGCCACGTGCGGCGACGCGTACGGCGTGCAGGAAGTCCTCCGGCACGACGTCCTTGACGAGGAACCCGGCGGCGCCGGCGCGCAGCGCGTCGAGGACGTATTCGTCGAGTCCGTAGTTGGTCAGGATGACCACGTGCACCCCGGCCAGGGCCGGGTCCGCCGCGATGCGCCGGGTCGTGGCGATGCCGTCGAGGACGGGCATCCGGATGTCGACGAGCGCGACGTCGGGCAGGTGTTCCCGGGCGAGTTCCAGGCCCGCCTGCCCGTCGGCGGCCTCGGCCACCACCTCGATGTCGTCCTCGATGTCCAAGAGCGCGCGGAATCCGCTGCGCAGCAGCGGCTGGTCGTCGACCAGCAGGACACGGATCACGGCGTGCGCTCCAGCGGGAGTTCGGCGTGGACGGTGAAGCCGCCCTCTCGGCGCGGCTCGGCGCGCAGCAGGCCGCCCAGGGCGGCGACGCGTTCGCGCATCCCGGTCATCCCCACACCGGGAACCGGGGCACGGTCAGGGGTGGCCGTGCCGTCGTCCACGACGTGTATGGAGATCGCGTCGGGGCGGTAGTGGATACGGACCGACGCGGTGGCGGCGCCGGCGTGGCGGGCGATGTTCGTCAACGACTCCTGGACGATGCGGTACACGGCCCGGCCCACCGGGGCCGGCACGTCCCGGCGTGGTCCGTCGATCGCCAGGGTCGCGTCCAGGCCGGACGTGCGAGCCCGGTCCACCAGGTCCGGGACGTGGTCGAGTCCCGGCGGCGGGGTCTTGCCGTCGTCGCGCAGCGCCTCCAGGGTGGACCGCAGGTCCCGACTCGCCTCACGGCCGGCCTCCCGGATCGCCAGCAGGGCCTGCGGGACCTCCTCGCCGCGCCTTTGGGCCAGATGGACGGCGACCTCCGCCTGCACCTTGATGACCGAGATCTGATGGGTGAGCGAGTCGTGCAACTCCCGCGCGATGTGCAGCCGCTCCTCGTCCGCCCGGCGCCGCGCGGTCTCCTCCCGGGTACGTTCGGCCTCCTCCGCGCGCCGCTCCGCCTGCCGCAGCGCCTCACCCGCGGCGCCGGCGGCGATCAGCCAGGCGATCTCCAGGGCCCCACGGGCCTGCGCGTAGGCCGCGCCCACCTCGTGCAGGTCCACCAGCGCCGCGAGCGGAAGCACAGCCAGCAGGACCACCGAGGCCGCCACCGCGACCGTGCGGTGTCCGGCGCGGACGGCGGCGTACACCGCGAACAGGTAGGCGACGACCGGCACATCGAACCCGGCCGCCTGATAGCCCAACGCGCACAACCCCGTGACGGCCAACACCGCCACCGGCGCCCGCCGCCCGGCGGCCAGCGCCAGACCGCCCGCCACCAGCAGCGCGTAGCCGAGCAGGTCGAGCGGCGCGGCGGAGCGCTCCGCGGCCAACCCGGTGGCCAACAGCGCCCCCGCCACCCCGACGGCGACCGCCCCGTCCCTGATCCCGGCCGTGACAGCGAACCGCCCTGTACTCATGCGCGCACCCTAGCCCGGCGCCACGAGCGGGCGGATCCCGCCCGGGGACGAGCAACCCGCTACCACCACCGCGGTAGCGCCACGGATCCTGCGGCGTGCGCGGTAGTCGGATGCGGCCTCGGCGGCAGCGCGAAGTGACCGCGCCCGGCGGACTACCGCCGACGGGGAAGCGGACAAACTCGGGGCGGTACCCACCGGAAGAAGGAGCGCCCCATGTCCGTCCGAACCGCGCTTGCCGCACCGGCAGTTGCCTACGTCTCCGCCCAACCGGTGGCCGCCGGCATCACCGACATGAGCGCGGGGCGCGTGGGGGCGATCACCGCCGCGCTGCTGGGACTGACCGCCGTCGTCGTCGGCGGGTCGGCACTGGCCCGCGCCGCCGGCCGTATCCGCACCGGCCCCGGCCGAGGCGGTGCCGGCGCGGCCGTGGCGACCGGACTGGCCGCCATCGCCCTCGGCGGGCTGATCGCGGCCACCGCAGACGGCGGCCTCGGCAGCGGCAACGGACTGGGCGGCGCCTACGTCGCGCTGATCGTCGGGCTCGCCGGCAGCGCCCTGGGCGCACTCGCCCTCGCCCGATCCCGCCGCACCGCCCCGGTGAACAACTGAACACGACGCAAGCCGATCGGGGTGAATCGCGCCGGATCGGGCGCGCCCGGCAACGGGAGCGGCACGCTCTACCACCCCCGACGAGGCCATCGCCATCACGGGACCGACCGGTTTCCCACCGACGCCCCCGATCTCAACCCGGCCGAGGGCGTGTGGGCCCACCTCAAGCACAGCCTTGGAAACCTGGCGGCGTGCACCACCGTCGAACTCGCCGCCCTGGCCCGCACCCCACTGAAGAGGATGCAAAACCGACCCGCCCTCCTCGACGGTTTCATCGCCGAAACCGGACTGATCCCGGCCCCGCCGTAGTCACCCCAAACCGAAACCTCAGCAGTGATTGCGTGGGCCTGCGTTGGGAGCGGATTCTCCGCCGTTGCCGGTGAACGCCTCTGGGCCCGGCAGGTGTTCGGTGGAACGCCGGCCGGGCCCGCACGACGGCCGCGCCTACGCCCCGGATGAGGTCGCCGACGTCTGGGGTGTACTGCTCAGTCCGTGAGGAAGGCGCCTTCGCGGCAGGCGCGGCAGACGAAGACATAGCCCAGCCGGCCACCGAGGTTCATCGCGGTCTGCGCGGAGATTCCCTCCTCCAGATGTGCCGCGAATTCCATCGTGCCGGTGCAGGAGGGGCATGCGGGCAGTCGGTCGTCCTCGAGGTAGGAGGGGCTGCCTCCGAGTGACCCGAGCACTTCGCGTTGCTTCCCGAATCGTTCTTCGGGCTCCCGCTTCCACCCCGAGCGGGCGAGGTCGTATGCGTCGGGCGCGACTTCGTCGTCATCGCCGTCCTCCGCGGGGTCGAGCGTCACGACGTGGGTGCGGATGGCCGAGGTGGCGGGCAGCAGCGTCACGCCCGTCGCGGGCACCTCGACCGGCCGCAGCTCCTCCCGGGGGAACAGATAGACCCGGTTCGCGCCGGACGTCGCGTCCCAGAACTCACACGCACCGGGATCGTTCTGGCACACGAACACCGACAGGACGCCGCCCTCGACGGGAAGATGGGCGAAGAACTGCAGCGGCCCTCCGCAAAAGGAGCCGCATATGGGCCAGGTGAATCCCGCAGGAGCCAGCGGCACTCCCCCGGTCCGCAGGACGCCGGAGTCGGTCGGTGCGGTGCCGTCGTAGATCATCAGAGTTGACTGCATGGTGAGAGGCTACGGCCGAAAACGTCTTGCACCACGGCCGAGAACCCATCGTGATCTCCACACCACCGCACCTGGTGGACAAACCGCTCTCGGCTGCTCCCGCACAGGCCTTCCTCGGACCAGGAGTGTGTCCCTCGTGCGGGCTTCGGCGGCCGGCCGGCGATATCGCGGCGGAGCCTCGCTGGGGAACGGGGGGTCTTCTCGCCGACGCGCCGGGGGGGCGATGGTGCGCGGGTCGACCGCCTCGCCGGGCGCGCCCGCCTGGTAAGGGCCTCGGGCCCGCTGTCCCGGTCGTGCGGGGCGTGGGCGTCGACGTCGACAACGACGAGTCCGGCCGGGCCGCAGGAGACCCCCACACCGAGTCGGGGGTTCTCGCCCCACCAGGTCTCGATGCGGGCGGGGTCGAGGGTCGCGGCGGGAAACCGTGGCACCAGCGGCCCGCCCGGCGGCAGGGGCAGTCGTGTGGAGGGGTGGGGGTGCCGCCGGCAGGTGTCGCAGTTCGCCCTGCCCGCGGTCACGCTTGTCCTGTCGGCGTTCGGTGGCGTGTACGTCGGACTGCCGTTCGCGGTGATCGCATTCGGGTCCTGGGGCTGGACGCGGTCGCGCGCGAACGGCCGAGGCGGTCGCGTACCGCCGCCCGGCGACGAGTTCCGATGCAATCGCTGCGTGCACAGGCTCGTCACACGCGAGCCATCCAACTGACCATCGCGGCGCCGACCCGCAGCGAGTCAGGAACTTGAATCGCGCGGCCCGCAGCCGCGCATCACCCACTTCGGCCTCGACGACCGGCTGGGACGGCAACAGTTCTGCCGATCTCATCCGACGAAGGCTCGGTGGATCGGGTGGTCCGAGGCGACCCACCCGGATGCGAGGACACTGCTCTCGTGGCCATGACAATTTTGAGGTGGCCTCCGAGGCACGGGCCGGTGTCGCCTCATTACGGGCGTGGGCACGATTCGACGGGGAGATCACCGGGATCGCTATCGACCGTACGGCCACGGCTCGACCGCGATCCACGAGCGCGACTACCGCCAGGCCGTCGTCGGCGGCGGCTGCATCACCGTCCACTTCGACGGAGGTGAAGGTCATCCACGGCACCCGCGTTCAGGAAACGCCGTACGCACCGCGCCGAATATCGTCACACCCTCCCGCGCCACACATCGACCGACCGAACGAGGCCCGCCGGAGATGCTCCGGCGGGCCTCGCGTCGATTTCCCCCGGGAACGGGTTCGAGCCTGTGTCACGTCGTGTCGTCTCGATTGCGCGACGTGTTCCGATACTCGCTTGGGCCGAAACCCTGCCCGGACGCATCACCGCAGTCGTGCTCTTTCTCGCACTGCGGGCTGCAGTTGGTATGCCTTCCTCACCCTGTGATTCGCCGCGCTGCCGTCCTCGGGAGACGACACGAGAGGTGCCCCGATGGGCCTGTCGAAGGTTCGCCGTCACCGCGCACCGCCACTGCGGTCGCGGTGCGCGGCGAAGGCGGAGCGCAGGGCGATCCGGACCAGGTCCTGCGGACGGACGTCGGGCGCCCGCCCCGGTCAGGCGTACGGTGGTCGTCGTCGCCAAGCGCAGTGCGAGGTCGACCAAGTCGTGCCCGTGCAGGGGCTGGTCTCGCCGGTTCGACCGGTTGGAAGAGGCGGCGGGCGGTGGCGTTCGACACCTGCGGACGGGGCGACGTCACGCAGGGGTGCCGAGCGGCGGGTGCTCGAGTACGCGTGGCTTGTACTCGACCAGCTCGATGCGGCCGTCGAAGGTCCGATGCTCGATCATCTCGAGGGCGACGTCCGGGTAGCCGTCGTAGATGCGTTCCGCGCCCGTGGCCCCGGTGATCACCGGGAAGATCCCGACCCGGAAGCGGTCGACGAGTCCGGCCCGTAGCAGGGACCGGCACAGGCTGAGGCTGCCGATCGTGCTGAGGAGCCCCGAGCCGTTCTCCTTCATGGCGCGGACCGTCTCGACGGCGTCGTCGCGGACGAGTGTGGAGTTGGCCCACGTCAGTGGCTCCTCGAGCGAGGAGGAGAACACCACCTTGGACGCTTGCGTGAGCCCGTCGACGGACGCCTCTTCCTCGGCCCTGAACTCGTCTTGGCCATTCGGGACCTCGCCGACGGCGAAGCCTGACATCAGGCGGTAGGTGTTGGCTCCCATGAGGTAGGTGACCTCGGGCTGCTCGCCGAGCCAAGCGAGGTACTCCGGGCCCTCGAGACCCCAGAACCCGGGCCAGCCCTCTCCCGATGCGTGGCCGTCGAGGGAAGTGATGAAGTCGACGAGAAGCTCTGGCATGGCGGTGTCCTCCCTTTCAAGGGTGTCACGAGCTTGGACCGGCCGTGGGCCACGAACTCATCGGTCCGTTCGGTTGTTTCGATGACAGACTCGAAGTCGTCACAGTCAGTAATCGAACATACCCACTTTTGGGGCTGTTCGCGCGGACCCGAGCGGAGGACTTCCGTGCGGTCTGGAGACGACCCCCGTCCCACCCGGGACGCCCGCGCGGCCCTGACCACCCGGTTCGCCGACATCAATGCCCAGGACCCCGACTGGACCGCCTGACGCGCACCCGGCCGGTCGGCGATTCCGGGCGCGCCGGGAAGCCGACATCCCGACCCCGAACCGACCGGTCCGATCAAGGGAAACAGGACTTGGCCCGAGAGCGGTGCGTCGAGCGACGCCGACACGCCTGTCGAAAACGTAAAAATAGATAGTTTTCTGCAACTTGTTCGGTAACGTCCGTTGAGGTGGCATCCCGACCGTCCGGCAGGTGCAGTCGGGACGCCGCCCGGTTCCGCGGGCCGTCGTGGGCTTCCCGACCGCGCGACGGCGCGCGAACCGAACCCCCGCGCATCCCGGTGAACCCCGACCGCGCACGGCGGCTGCTTGCGTCACCGGACGCTTGCCTCGTGTACGCACCGACCCGGTCGCCGGCGGGAATCGCGGCTCAGTCGAGGCCTGCCACGGAGCGCAGTTCGGCGATCTCGCGGTGCGCGGCGGCGAGATCGGCGGCCATCCGTCGCGTGCCCCCGGCGACACCCGCCTCCCACACCTGACGCACGAGCTGCTCGGCGGCGGTCTTGTTCCAGGCCGGTCGCCACCATCACGCGGTGGGTCAGGGTCACGATCGCATGCTCGTCCATGCCTTCAGGACATCCCACCGGTCCGTACCCCGCACGGCGAGGACGCTCCTCCCGCCCGCAGCCTGTGACGAAAACCGGAGCGCCGCACACGCCATGCCGCCCCCGGGCCGGTCGGGTTGTGAGACTTGTAGGACCACGCCTCGCGCGCGTACACGCGCGCGAGGCCTCGAACCCCGTCCCGAGCAGCCCGGACGCCCGATCGCCCCGTCGCCCCGTCGCCCCGTCGCCCCGTCGCCTGGAGCCTGTCTCTTCGATCACAACAGTTGGGCCGGGCTGGGGCCGGCCGGCTGGCCCCAGCCGTGCTCAACCGACCGGCGGCATCGGGCGGGTTCGTCTCCTGCGCCGGCGAACAGCGCGGTCAGCATGGGTGCGCCGTGCGCAAGGGTCTGGTGCGGCAGGGGGCCTGTGGCGACGAGGGATGCGAGTCCGTGGCCGATGGCCCAGCTCTGTGTTGCCAGTTCCAGCGGATCGACCTCGTCGCGGAAGCGGCCACTCGCCTTGGCCCGCTCGATGGCGTGGACGAGACGGTGCAGGGTCTCGTCCGCGGCACCGGCGTCTTCGAGGTCGAAGCCCGCGTCGAACATGACGCGGTAGAGGTCGGGGTTTTCCAGGGCGTTGGCCAGGTAGGCACCACCCAGGGCGGCTAGATCTCTCACTGGGTCCGCTGACGTCTCGACGGCTGCAAGTCGGGTGGCCAGGCGGGTGAAGCCTTCTTGTCGCAGTGCCTTCCACAGGCCGTCCATACCGCCGAAGTAGGTGTAGACGGCCATCGTTGATACGCCGGTTCCGGCGACCAGGGTGCGCAGTGTGACCGGTTGCCTCGTCCGCAGCATCTGTGCGGCCCGTTTAAGGAGCAGGGAGCGGACCGCTGGATCTTTCGTCCTTGCCATGGCCCCACAATACATAGCATCGCTATGCTTTGATGGATGCCGATCTTGCCGCTCCACCTGCCACGAGGAAGAGGCCGTTCATGTCTGTGACGCTGCTCAATCCCGAAGGATTGCCGAAGCCCGAGGTCTACCGACAACTGTCGGTCGCCACCGGATCGAAGCTGGTGTTCCTCGCGGGACAGGTCGCCCGCGACGCTGACGGCCGGCCCGTGGGTCAGGGGGACTTCGCCGCTCAGGTCGAGCAGTGCTACCTCAACATCGGCACCGCTCTGGCCGCGGTCGGCGGCTCCTTCGACGACGTGGCGAAGTTGACCGTCTACGTCGTGGACTGGAGTCCCGAGAAGATGCCGTTGCTGGGTGAGGGCGTGGGCCGGGCGGCAGCGAAACTGGGCATCGATCCGGTCAAGCCGATCACCCTGCTGGGCGTCGCGGCGCTGGGGGAACCGGACCTCCTGGTCGAGGTCGAAGCCACCGCGGTCATCGAATAGCCGTAGCACTGCGAACAGGGAGGCTCTGAGGCTGACCAGAATCCGCCCGCAAACATGGCAAGACCATCGGCGGGGCCACCGTCGCCGGCGACCGCATGATCTCCATGGCCCTGCACCCGCGCGACCAGGAGATGCGGTGAACACGCCGGGGCCAACGGCCGTGTCCCGACAGCCGGCGTCGCGCGGTGCGTTCGTCGCGGACGACGTTCATGCCCAGACGCTGTGCCTGATGGTCCAGGTGCTCGGCGAGGTCTCCGGCGGAGGACCACCCACGCGCCCGGGCCCGCTCGCGCCAGCGCATGTTGGGTGTGCGATCGATGGTGGCGCTGCCCATCCGGTCCCCGGGAACAACAGCGGTGACCCGAAACCCCACCGTAGAACTCGGTAGCATCCCCGCGTCCGCGGGGCCGACGAACCGCCACGCGGCCACTGCGTGATCTTGGCGAGGTACACGGACTCAACGGGCCCGGCGTCGTGTACGCTCGGTGCGCGCAGGACCGTCGCGCGGGGGGCATCTGTTATCCGGGCGGTCGAGGAGTCCTTGTGAACATAGCGCCTCTGCGCCATCTGCCGCGCAAGATCAAACCGGAGTACACCGAGGCGATGTGCGGCGCGATCATCACCGACAACAGCGCGATCTGTCACGATCCGACCAGGGCCACCTGCGCACGGTGCGTCGACGACCACAACTCCGAGGCATTTCGCGAACAGGACGACTTCTACAACTATGGCTGATCCAGCCGTTGTCGCACCGCATGGGAGTTTTGACGGCTCCGGTATCAAGCCGAGGTCATCGAGCGAACAGCACGGCAGCAAACCCCGCGTTCGCGGGGCCGACAACGGTTCGCCCTGATGCCGGGGCCAGTCGGCTTCACCACGTTCGTCGGAATCCGTGCGCATCGAGAGTGAACTCGCCACCGATCTCTCGGTCGTTGGAGTACTTCGGTCGGAGAAGTCAGTAGGGAGTTTCGAAGCCCGCCGACTGGTCGAGATGGAACGGCGAGCCGGGACTCTCGGGAGCCCAGCCGCCGGAGCGGGCCAGGCGGATGTTGGCGGCGACGTCGGAAGGCAGGACGGAGCCGGGGGACTCACGGCCCCAGACGCTGCTGGGGTGGCGCAGGTTGGTGGTGACCAGCAGCGTCGTGCCGGGAGTGGCCGCACACTCGACCGCATACGTGGCGGGCGAGTGGCACATGTCCTGCTCCCAGGTGGGGCGTCGCCGCAGACACCATCGGTACTCGACGCCGTCGACGGTGATTCGCCGCGAGCCCTTCTTGGCCAGTGCCATGATCTCCTCCTTCTGTCGGATGGTCGGATGGAGAGTACTGAAAGGCCGGGAGGTCGTCTTCGGGTTTGTTGGGGGGCGAGGACGCCGTCCTCAACGCGGGGGCGTGGCTTCAGTGCAGGCGCCGTACGCCTGTGGAACACCAACAGATCGATGGGTGCGCGGGTTGCCCGTGGTGGAGTTCCCGCGGAGGGCTTCGAGTGCCGGCGCCGACCGGCAACTCGCCCGGGCCGACGGGCCGTTGTCGGGCGTGTGCGGGGCCGTTGACGTCGGTGGATGGATGATGCGGCGGGATCGACACCCCTGTGGGACCCCGAGCGGGACCTGGCCGCCGTGCCCGGCGCGCCGGGGTGGTCGGGATCGCGGGCGGGGCTGGTGCGTGCGGCGTTCGCGGGGGTGGATGCGCGGGTGGTGGCCGAACGGGCTCTGCTGCCGGGCGCGTTGCTGCCGGTGGTGTCGATGCTGGACCGGGCGGCGGAGCCGGTGTTGCGACGCCGGGTGTCGGCGGTGGTGGGGTGCCTGGAGCGGGTGGTCGAGTGCTATCCGAACGACGACGGGTTGCGGGACTACCTGGAGGTTCCCCACGTGTTGCGGCGGTGGGTCCTGCGCGGCGGGCGTCGGGAGCGGCTCCGGGTGGACTTTTGTCGATTGGACCTGCTCGGCACGGACCTGGACTCGGTGCGCGTATCGGAATTCAACCCGAGCAGTCCCGGGGGTGCGGTGGTCGCGGGCATCGTCAACCGGGAGTGGCGGCGGTCGCCGGTGGGCGCGTTGTTGGCCGAGTGGGGCACGCCTTGCGCTCCCGTGGAGGGTCCGACGTGGTTCGCCGACTGGCTGTTCGCGTACGGCCGCGAACGGGGGGTCTCGGACGCGGACGCGCGACGTGTCGCCCTCGTGCGGGGCGTGCGACGGTCCCGGTTCGAGGTCGACGCGCTCACGGCGCAATTCACCGCGAGCGGTGGCGAGTTGATACCCGTGGACGCCGCCGACGCCGCCGCCTCGGCGGGGTTCGCGCCGGCCTATCCCAAGTACGTCCCCACCGTCGCCGCCGCCGAGGTCGAGCGGTGGGCGGCGTTGTGCGAACGGTTGTCCGCGGGCGACCTGGTGGCGCCCAACCCCCTGGGCGCCCGGTGGGTGGCGGAGAACAAACTGTCTCTGGCCGTCCTGTCGGACCCGCGGTTTCGGTACCTGTTCACGCCCGCGCAGCACGCGGCCTGCGACGCGCTCGTGCCCCGGAGCCGCAAGCTGGGCGGCGTCTCCCCCGCCGAGGCCGTCGCCGGGCGCCGCGATCTGGTACTCAAGGCCCCTTACGGATACCGCGGGCAGGCCGTCCACCTGGGCATCGACACCGACGCACGGACCTGGTCCGACCCCCTCCGGGACCCGGCCCGACGCGGATGGCTCGTCCAGGAACGCGTCGTCCCCGCACACGTGGACACCCACGAAGGCCGATACTTCCGTGACCTGAAGGTGCCGGTCCTGCGCGGACGCGTCATCGGCTACGCCTCACGCATGGGCCGCGCCCACCTCCTCAACGGAGCACTCGGCAACGCGGTCGCCGCCGTATACGCGCCCCACGACCTCGACACCGACTGAACGCCCCGCACCCACGAGGACCGGGGCGGGCACTCGGAATCGCCCGTTGGAGAGCAGGTCGGTGGGCGGTCGGCGGCCGGCTCGAAGCGGTCCGGACGCGGGCGAGTCGGCTGCATGGTGGGAGTCGGGCAGCGACCCGGGCGTCCCTGCGTCACCTCGTCCAGCCAAGAACCACCACGCGGTTCCGCCGGACGGGAGCCACCGATGCGACGGGCCCGTCCGTCAGCTTGACGTGCAACCGCGCATGATCCCTACTGTGGGCATGGTGGGATGGGGAGATTGGCAGCAGCGGGCGTATGACAGGGTCGCGACCGAACTGTCCCGCACCGACCCGGATATCGAGGTCGTCCGCGTCAGCGAATGTGACCTGCCCGCGCTACCGGACGAGCTGTGGCGCTTGCGGCGGCTGCGCGGCCTTGCCGTCCATGCCGACTACCTCCACGAGATTCCCGCCGAGATCGCGCGGCTGACCCGGCTGGAGAGTTTGGAGATCTCCGCACCGATCACCGCCCTGCCGCCGGAGATCGGCCTGCTTGCACGGCTGCGCGAGCTGACCATCACCAGCGACGAACTCGCTGAACTACCCGTCGCGATCGGCGGGCTCCGCCGACTGGAAGTCCTGCAGGCCCAATCCGCGCCGCTCGAGGCCATCCCGGCGGAGCTCGGCCGACTCGTGTCCCTGCGCCGCCTGGTACTGAACGGCAATTCACTGGAAACCGGCGGAATCCCGGCAGCACTGTGGGAACTCGGTGAGCTGCGCGAACTGGTCATACCGCACTGCCAGGTCGACGAACTACCGCAGGGCATCGGGAACCTCCGCGCGCTACGCCACCTCGACCTCGGCGACGGCATCCTCAGCGACGACGACGGGCTGTGGTCCGCCCCACCCGCCGACCTGTGGGACCTGACCGCGCTCGAAACACTGATCCTCCCCTTGAGCGGCCTCACCGACATTCCGCCTTCCATCGGGCGCATGACCCGGCTCCGGTACCTGGATCTCAGCACATGCGATGTGCGAGAACTCCCGCCGGAGACGACCCGCCTCGCCGGCTTGGAGCACCTCGACCTCAGCTGGAGCCTGGTACGCACCGTGGACCCGGCCGTGCGCGGCCTGCCACGCCTGCGAGAGCTCCGCTTGAGTCGGCGCGACATCGACGACCCCGGCCTACCCCTTCGGGCCACCACGACACTGAACGTCCCTCCGCCGCACGAGTGACGCGGCCGGCGCGGGGGTGTCGGGCGCGCGCGCCGCAGCCGGCGTGGGGGTGTCGGGCGCCCGCGCGCCGCAGCCGAACGCACCGCTCAAGATGCCGGTGCCGGCCACTCGCCCCCGGCCCGGCGCACGCGGCAACGACGCGGGCAACTCGATCCGTTCGCTCCGTCGCCGAAGTTCCCGCCGCCCCAGTTGCGTGCCGTGCGGGGCGCCCCGCAACCCCGGATGACCGTAGCCGAATTCCCGACCGGGCGATCGTGCGGTGCCCCGGTCGTGGCCACACGCCGTCCGGCCTATGCCTGTGGGGGCCCGGCGGGCGGGGTGTCGGCGCTCCTCGCGGCGAATTCCGACAGCAGTTCCGCGGTCGCCTCGGGCGCCTCGCACGGAGGTAGGTGCCCGATGCCCGGCAGCAGTTCGACCCGCGCGTTCGCGACCGCGGCGTACCGGTGCGCCGACGACGGGTCCCAGCGAGGGTCGGCGGTGCCGAACACCACCAGCACGGCAACCTCGAGGGCGGCGAGGCGCTCGGGCACGCTCCGCTCGGCGATGTACGCGCGATTCCGGCGCATCACCGCCCTGAACGCGCGGTACGTGGTGCCGCGCAGCTCGGCGACCATGTCGTCCGGGATGTCCACGGGGCGCGCGGCCGTCGCGTTGACGCCTTTGCGGATCATCGCGTCCGAACGACGCGACCACAGGAGCGGGCCGAAGGGCGGGGCCAGCATGACCCTGAGGATGGCCGGTTGCGGAAGGAGCGCGTCGAGACTCGGGCCGGTGCTGATCAGCGCGAGCGACCCCACCAGGTCGGGGCGTTGCTCCGCGAGCGCGGTGGCGACGTAGCCGCCGCTGGAGTGCCCGACCACGGTGACCGAACCGAGACCGAGGTCGTCGAGCAGCGCCGCCACCCGGCCGGCCTGCACGGGCACGTCGTAGGACGCCGCGGGCGGGGACTGGCCGCACCCGGGAAGGTCGACCCGGACGACGTGGTGCAGGCGGGCGAGTGCCGGAACCAGCGGACCCCATGAGGCTCCCGCGGCCCCCGATCCATGGATGAGCAGCAGCGGCGGCGACTGCCGCGGGCCGTCGTGGACCACATGCATCCCATGCGCGTCGTACTCAACGCCGTTGTTCTCCCTCATGCGGGGATGATGCGTGGCGGCCCGGCAGGCGGTCTTGTACAAAAGTCGTCGCGAAGCCCGCTCTCGACCCGGAGCGTCACGCGGCGGCGCGGCGCGTGCCACCGAGGCGGCGCGGGGCGTCGTCGAGGTCGGCGACGCCACCCGGCTCATCTGCTCGTGGAGCGACCCACGCGCAGATGAGGCGGTTCACCGCGCCCGACGGCTTCGCCTTCTCCGTGAACCATGGCGATCGACACGGGCGACATCGCGCGGGTCGGCATCTGTGCCCTGAAGCTGCCGGCCGGGCGATTCCCGGCCTTGAGGCCACGACTGGCCACGAATCGGCGCCGGAGGCCCCTGGAGGGTGCGGGTCGAGGCGGTGATCACAGCTTGAACGCCTTGCGCGGGTTGACCGTGACCAGATCCACGGCCGTCTCCATCGCCTCGTCCTCGTCGAGCCGGTGCTCGGCGACCAGTTCGGCGAGATAGCCGCAGTCCAGCCGCCGCGACATGTCGTGTCGGGCGGGGATGGAGCAGAAGGCCCGGGTGTCGTCGACGAAGCCGGACGTCCGGGAGAATCCCGCCGTCTCGGTGACCGCGCGACGGAACCGGCGGATGGCGTCGGGGGCGTCGAGGAACCACCACGGGGCGCCCGCGTAGACCGAGGGGTAGAACCCGGCCAGCGGAGCGATCTCCCTGGTGAAGACGGTCTCGTCGAGGGTGAACAGGATCAGGTGGAATCCTTCGGCGGTTCCGTACCTTTGCAGGAGCGGACGCAGGGCGTCGGTGAACTCGGCGCGCAGCGGGATGTCGTGGCCGGTGTCGGGGCCGTACCGGTGGTGGGTGGGCGCGTGATGGTTGCGGCGCACGGACGGGTGCAGCGTCATCACGAGGCCGTCGTCGCAGGACATGCGGGCCATCTCGAGCAGCATGTGTCGACGGAAGGCGACGCCCTCGGCTTCGCTCGCCGTCCCGCGCAAGGCGGCCCGGTGGATGCGGGCGGCCTCGCGGTGGGTCAGCGGTTCGGTGCCCACGTCCGGGTGGCTGTGGTCGGCGGAGGTGGCGCCGTGCGCGATGAAGTGGCGTCGTCGGTCTTCCAACGCCCGGATGTAGCCGTCGTAGTCCGAGGTGTCGATATCCGCGGCCTCGCCCAGGCGCGTCACGGCCTCCCCCCACCCCTGACCGGGTTCCAGGTAGCGGTCGGGTCGGAAGGTGGGCAGGACCCGCGCGGTCCACTCGGGGTCGGCGGCCAGTGCCCGGTGAGCGGCCAGATCGTCCGCGGGGTCGTCGGTGGTGGCCAGCACCTCGATGCCGAAGCGGCGGAACAGTGCCCGCGGGTGGAAGGCCGGATCGGCCAGCCGCGCGGCGATCCGATCGTAGATCCGGTCGGCCGTGGCCGCGGCGGGCCGCTCGCTCACGCCGAAGATCTCGACGAGTTCCGCCTCCATCCAGTAGCGGACAGGGGTCCCTCGGAAGGCGGTCCAGTGCTCACACATCGCGCGCCACGCCCGGCGGCCCTGCTGTTCGGTCAGTGGTCCCCGCCCCACTCCGAGTTCGTCCAGCGGGACACCGCAGGCGTGCAGCAGGCGGGTGACGTAGTGGTCGGAGGAGATCAGCAGGCTCGCCGGATCGCTGAACGGCTGGTCGTCGACCAGCAATTGAGGGTCCACATGACCGTGCGGCGACAGGATCGGCAGGTCGCGGACCGCTTCGTAGAGACGGCGGGCGACGGCGCGTGCTTGTGCGTCGACGGGCAGGAGCCGGTCGGGATGGAGTGAGGAGGGCATACTTCGCATGGTTGTCCGCAGCCGCGGGCCACGGCAATCGGTTGTCATGTGTTGCCGCGAGAGCTTGCGTGCGGGTGTTGTGGAGCGCCGCCCGTCCCCCACGACGAAGCGCCGGCCGCCGGCGTGAGGGGCGCCGCGATCTGCGCGGCGAGGTGCCCGGCCCCGAAGCCGTTGTCGATGTTGACGACCGCGACCCCGGGGCTGCACGCGTTGAGCATCGACAGCAGCGGGGCCAGGCCGCCGAAGGCCGCGCCGTAGCCGACGGAGGTCGGCACCGCGACGACGGGCGCGGCGACCAGCCCCGCCACCACGCTGGGCAGCGCGCCGTCCATGCCCGCGGCGACGACCACGACCCGGGCGGAACGCAGCAGGTCGAGCATGCCGATCACGCGGTGGAGTCCGGCGACGCCCACGTCCACGGCCAGCTCGCAGCGCCGGCCCAGATAGCGGGCGGTCAGTTCGGCCTCGAGCGCCACCGGGAGGTCGGAGGTGCCCGCGGCCAACACGACCACGAGACCTCCCTCCGGAGCGGGCGGTTCGGGCGGCCACACCAGCAACCGGGCGTCCGACTCGTGACGGGCGTCGGGCAGTTCGGCGAGGACGGCGCGCGCGTGTTCGGGACCGGCGCGGGTGAACAAGGCCACCGCCCGGCCGCGCTCGCGCAGCTCGACCGCGATCGCGCCCACCTGGTCCGGGGTCTTCCCCTCGCAGAAGATCGCCTCCGGATATCCTCTGCGGTCGATCCGTTCGTGGTCGAGACGGGCGAACGATTCAGCCATGGCGGACTCCGATCAGGGAAAGCGTGAAGGCACCCGATTGCATGCCGGCGAGATCGACGGCGACCATCCGGAACCCGGCGGCACGAACCACCGCCAGAGCCGCCTCGCGCAGGTCGCCCGCGAGCGCCGCGATCTCGGCGACGGGCACCTCGATCCGTGCGACATCGCCGTGGTGGCGGACCCGGCAGTCGCTGAAGCCCAGTCCCCGCAGGCCCCGTTCCGCCGCCTCCACCTGTCCCAGCTTTTGCGGTGTGACCTCGCTGAAGTGCGGGATCCGCGAGGCAAGACACGGCGCGGCCGGTTTGTCCGCGCAGGGCAGGCCCAGCGCGGCGGCGATCCGGCGGACCGCCGCCTTGTCCAGGCCCGCGTCGGCGAGCGGGCGCGACACGCGGTGGCGCGTGGCCGCCTTCCGGCCGGGACGGTCCGCGCGCAGCACGTCGTCGGCGTTCTCCCCGTAGGCGACGGCCGTCAGACCGTGCGCCCGGACCACCTCCGCGGAAATGCGGGCGAACAACTCGTCCTTGCAGTGGAAGCACCGGTCGGGGCCGTTGGCCCGGTAGGCCGGCAGGTCGCCCTCATGGGTGGCGACCTCGACCACGCGCGCACCGATCTGCTCGGCCACTCGCAAAGCTGCCGTCCGCTCGTCGGCGGCGAGGCTGGGCGAGATGCCGAGCACCGCGACCACGCGGTCGGCGCCCAGCGCTCGGACGGCCAGGGCCAACAGCACGGAGGAGTCCACTCCCCCGGAGAAGGCCACACCGAGCCGCCCGGGCGTGTGGAGCAGTGTTCCGACGCGGTCGGCGGCCTCGCTGTCGGTGTCGGACAGTCCCGGGAGCATGACGTGCTTCTCCTCCTGCTGATACGTGTCGGTCCGGGGGGGTGTCCCGGGTTCCCGACGTCCACGCCGATGACGACGTCTTCGGTCAGGCGAGTTCCCACGCGCGGGCGGTGAGCGCCTCGACCAGTTCGGTGTCGCGGGCGAGGGCGGGATCGAGGAATGCCAGCACGGCGTGCGCGGCGTCGGACGGTGATCCGGTCAGGACCGGGGCGGCGGCGTCTCGGACGGGGATCCCGTTGCTTCCGAGCAGGTGCAGCAGCCACGCGGCGATGACGCGGAGCGCGCCGGGCGGCATCGCCCCGGACGTGCGCTCGGCGTAGAGCGTCGGAAGCACGCGTACCGGGATCTTCTGGGCTCCGTCCTCGGCGATCTTGGCGAGGGTGTGCCGGATGCGCGGGTTCGCGAAGCGGGCCGTCAGCGCGTCCCGGTAGGCGGTCAGCGCGGTTTCCGGGAAGTCCAGGTGGGCCGAGGCCTCGCCCCACCATTCGCGCACCCAGACCCGGCAGACCGGATCGGCCACGGCCTCGGCGACGGTGGCGTGCCCGCGGAACGGCGCCGCGTACGCCAACAACGAGTGGGCGCCGTTGAGCAGCGACAGTTTGCGTTCCTCGTACGGCGTGACGTCGGCGACGAAGCGGGCGCCGGCGTCCTCCCAGCGGGGGCGCCCGGCCGGAAACTCGCCGCTGAGCACCCACTCGGTGAACGGCTCGGTGACGACCGGGACTTCGTCGCGGCGCCCGGTCGCGTCCCGGACGGCGGCCACGTCGTCCGCGGTGGTCCACGGGGTGATCCGGTCGACCATGGTGCCCACGTACGAGGCGTGCGCGGCCGCCTCGCGCCATCCGGGGTGCCCGATCGTGTCCGCCAGTTCGCCGATCACCCGTGCGGTGACCTCGCCGTTTCCCGGCAGGTTGTCGCACGGCACGACTGCCACGGGGCCGCCGCCCGCGAGCCGCCTGGCGGCCAGCCCGGCCAGCAGCCGCGCGGCGACGGTGGTTACCGGGGCGTTCGGGTCGGCGCGGAGCGCGGCGATATCGGCACTCACATCGGCCCGTCGGGTATCCAGGCCGCCTCCGGGGGTGCGGGTGTACGCCGCCTCGGTGACCGTGAGGGTGACCACCGCGAGTTCCGGCCGCCGCCAGTGGTCCAGCCACGCGGCGTGGTCGCCGCCGGAGTGCGCCGAGGTGAGCGAACCGACCACCTCGCAGCGGTCGCGGTCGGGAGCACGGGTGACCAAGGTGTAGAGCCCGTCCTGGGCGGTCAGCCGCTCGGCGATCGCGGTGCTGCGCCCGGTGAACGCCGCAATCCCCCACCGGTCGGCGTCGCCGGCGTGCTCGGTGTACCAGGCCTGATGGGCTCGGAAGAAGCCGCCCAGGCCGAGGTGGAGCATGCGCACCGGCGCGGCGGGGCGTCCGTCGACCGCGCGGGACAAGGGCCGGGTCGCGGGTGGGGCGGTCACAGTGCGGAGACCTTTCGCGGGTTGACGCTCGTCGAATCCGCCGCCGCCCCGCACGCCTCGTCCCGGTCGAGCCGGTGCGGTGACAGGGTCGGCAGGTCGCGCGCCGTCTCGTGGCGGCGCCGGGCGAGAGCCCGCACACCGGGGTCGACGGGCAGGAGTCGGTCGGAGTGGAGGCTTGGCATGACGGCATGTTCGTTGCCGTCGGCTCGGCGCGGCAACCGGTTGCCATGTGTTGCCCTGGGCACTTGCACCGCGTCGGACGCCATGGTCCTCTGGCCGCCATGACAGCACAGATCGGTGGGCCGGACGCCGTCCTCCCCGAGGCCCGGGTGCGAGCCTTCGTCGCCGAGCAACTGGCCGACGAGGATCTCGACGGCCGGAGCGTATGCCTGGTGGTACCCGACGGCACCCGCAGTTGCCCGCTTCCGCTGCTGCTCGCCGCGGTGCACGAGGCGCTGTACGGCCGGGTCTCCCGGTTGACGGTGCTGGTCGCGTTGGGTACGCACGCGCCGATGGGCGAGGCCGAATTGGCCGCCCATGTCCCGCCGCTGCCGGGCATGACCGTCCTCAACCACGAGTGGTGGAAGCCGTCCACGTTCGTTTCGGTCGGCACGATCGGCGCCGAGCGCGTGGCCGAGTTGTCCGGTGGACTGCTGCGCCAAGAGGTCGACGTGCGCCTCAACCGGGCCGTCGTGGAGCACGACGTGGCCTTGGTCGTGGGCCCGGTCTTCCCACACGAAGTGGTCGGCTTCTCCGGCGGTGACAAGTACTTCTTCCCCGGCGTCGCGGGCGCCGACATCATCGACCTGTCGCACTGGCTCGGGGCACTGATCACCAGCGCGGAGATCATCGGGACGCGCGGCATCACCCCGGTCCGCGCGCTGATCCACGAGGCCGCCGCGCTGATCCCCAGCCGCAGGCGCGCGTTGTGCGTGGTGGTCGAATCCGGCACCGGGGCGCTGCACTCGATGGCCTACGGGACCCCAAAGGCGGCCTGGTCGGCGGCGGCCGACGTGTCCGCGCAGGTCCACGTCCGCTACCTGGACGCCCCCGTGCGGCGTGTGGTGTCCGTGATCCCGGAGAAGTACGAGGACATCTGGACCGCGGCGAAAGGCTTCTACAAGCTCGAACCGGTCGTCGCGGACGGCGGCGAGGTCGTCCTGTACGCGCCGCACGTGCGGACGATCTCCGCGATGCACCCGGAGATCGAGGAGATCGGCTACCACTGCCGCGACTACTTCACCAGGCAGTGGGACCGCTTCAAGCACCTGCACTGGGGTGTCCTGGCGCACTCCACACACCTGCGCGGCGCGGGTACGTACGACGAAGAGCACGGCGAGCGCTGCCGGTTGACCGTCACCCTCGCGACCGGCATTCCCGAAGGCGTCGTCCGCGGGGCGAACCTCGGCCATCTGGACCCCTCCGCGGTGGACTTCGCGGCGCTCGCCACCGACCCGGACACACTCGTCGTGCCGCAAGCCGGCGAGGTCCTGCATCGGCTGCGCCCATGAGGGCCGCGTGGGTCGACGCGTCCGCCGGCATCGCCGGGGACATGCTGCTCGCCGCCCTCGTCGACGGCGGCGCCGCGTTGAGCACCGTGCGTGCCGCGGTGGAGGCCGTGGTCCCCGGCGAGGTACGCCTCGTGCGGACACAGGTCACCCGCGCCGGGATGCGGGCGACGCGGATCCATGTGACGCCGAGCGACGACGACCACGCCCACCGAACGTGGCGTGACGTACGCCGCCTCATCGAGCAGGCGCCCCTGGCCGATCCGGTCCGCGCGTCGGCACTCGCCGCCTTCGCCCGCCTCGCCGTCGCCGAGGCACACGTACACGGCACCACAACGGAAGAGGTGCACTTCCACGAGGTGGGTGCCTGGGACTCCATCGCCGACGTCGTCGGCGTCTGTGCCGCGCTTCACGACCTCGCCGTGACCGATCTGACCGCAGGCCCCGTGGCGTTGGGCGCCGGCAGCGTCTCCACCGCCCACGGCGAACTTCCCGTCCCCGCCCCCGCGGTGGCCGAACTCGCCGCCGAGTGGCAGGTGTTCGCGGGCGGCGAAGGCGAACTCGCCACCCCCACCGGCATGGCGCTGCTCACCACCCTGGCCCGCGAGTGCTCCCCCCTGCCACACCTGCGTCTGGAGCGAACCGGCGTCGGGGCCGGCAGCCGCGACACCCCCGGACGCCCCAACGTCACCCGCGTCTTCCTCGGCACCCCGTCCCCCGCCACGACCCTCGACTCCCCCGTCGACGCCTTCGACGCCTTCGACGCCTCCAACGCCTCGGAAGCCGTCGTCCTGGAAACCAACATCGACGACCTGGACCCGCGCGCATGGCCCAGCGTCCTCGCCTCCCTGATGGCGGCCGGCGCCTCGGACGCCTGGCTGACCCCCATCCTCATGAAGAAGGGCCGCCCCGCGCACACGCTCTCCGTCCTGTGCCCACCGCAAGGCGCCCAGCCCCTGCGTGACGCCGTCTTCCGCCTCACCACCACCCTGGGTGTACGCGAACGGCCGGTCCGCAAGACCGAACTCCACCGAGGCTGGGCCCACGTGGACGTCCTCGGCAGCCGCCTCCCCGTCAAGGTGGGCCACCGTGGCGGCACAATCCTCCAGGCCACCCCCGAGTTCGCCCCCGCCGCCGCCCTCGCCGCCCGTCTCGGCCTCCCCGTCCACACCGTCCTCGCCGCCACCACCACCGCCGCCCACCAGGCAGGCCTGACCTCCGGCGGCCCCACCCCGCAAACGCTCGCGCCGAACCCGCCCGAACCCGCGGCGCCGCAGACACCTGTCCCACCCGTCGGCGAAGCAACCGCTGTTCGGACAGCCGGGTAGCCGGCGGCGTAGCCGTGCGACGACGGCCGCTCCGGGGCTACGGTCATCGTCGTCGACCCGGACGGCCGCGCGGTGGGGAAGGCGTCCGACGGAGTACAGTGCGCTCCCTCCCACCATTCATGGGCAGCCGTGGCGTCGTCCGATACCGGGTGCCGCCGCCCCGGACCTGCGGCTTTCCCAGAGCACGGAAGTGAGATCGGGTGAGCGAGCGTGACGGCGCACCGACCGCCGCAACCGGCGGGAGCAAGGCGCCGACGATCTACGACGTCGCCCGGGCCGCGGGGGTGGCCGCGTCCACCGTGTCCCGGGCGTTCGCCAGGCCGGGCCGGGTCAACGCGGCGACCGCGGAACGCATCCGACGGGTGGCCGCGGAGCTCGGCTACCGCGTCAATCCGTTGGCGTCGGGATTGCCCACCGGCCGCACCTCGATGCTCGCGCTGGTGGTTTCCGACGTGACCAACCCGTTCTACGCCGAGATCATCCGGGGAGCCGAGTCCGCCGCCGCCGAGGCCGGCTTCGTCCTCCTGCTGATCGACGCCCAGGAGTCCGACCGGGTGGAACGCACCAGTCTGGAACGGGCGTTGCCCGCCGTCGAGGGACTCGTACTGGCGGGTACCCGACTGTCGGACTCGGCCATCCGGATGACCGCCAAGCAGCGACCGGTGGTCGTCCTCAACCGCGACGTCGCCGACGTCCCCAGCATCACCCTCGACAACCCGCACGGCATGCTCGTGACCGCGGAGCATCTGGCGCGGTTGGGTCATCACACGGTGACCTACCTGGCCGGTCCGGAGGCCTCGTGGGCGGACGGAATGCGCTTGCGGAGCCTGCGCGAGGCGGCGACCGGGCTGGACCTGCGGGTGCAGCGCGTGGGCCCGTTCGCGCCGACGGTCGCGGGCGGTCGCGAAGCCGCCGACGCGCTCCCCCGGGACCTGCCGACCGCCCTTGTGGCCTACAACGACCAACTGGCGATCGGGGCCATGCTCGCTCTCCAGGCACGCGGCGTCCGAGTTCCCGAGGACGTCAGCGTGGTCGGCTTCGACGACATCTTCCCGACGCGCATCGTCAGGCCCGGGCTGACCACCGTCGCGGCCCCGCTGCGCGCCCAGGGACGGGCCGCCGTCGAGGCGCTGCTGTCCTCGCGCGGCAACCCGGCACCGCGCACCGGCAAGCCCATGACCTTGCCGGTGAAGCTCATCGTCCGTGACTCGACGGCACAGGCTCGGCGCACCCGGCGTCCGAGCCCGTAGAGCGCTACGGGGTCGCGGACTTCGCCGGCCACCGCTTCCTCCGGCTACCGCCGCGCGTCCGGGGCCGCGGCTGCGACCTCGGCGAGCCACGCGTCGGCGATCAGCCGATGCCCCGGAGGGCTCGGATGGACGCCGTCGGGGGCCAGCTCCCGCGGCTCCCGGTCCCGCGCCGCGCGGGGCAGCACCAGGTCCGCGCGAACCACCTGGGCTCCGTTGTGCGCGGCGGCCCGCAGGACGGCCTCGGTACGCGGCGACAGGTCCTCGAACCAGCGTTCCTGGTCCGGGCCGACCGGAAGCAGGAACGGGGTGATGACGACCAGCCGTGCGGACAGCTTCCGCGCGGTGGCCGCGAGCAGCCGGTCCAGGCACGCCTCGAACTCGTCGACCGGACTGGGGAGGTTTCGGTCGTAGCGTCGCCAGGTGTCGTTGATGCCGATCTTGACCGTGACGACAGTGGGCCGGTGGTCCATGACGTCGGTGCTCCAGCGGGATTCCAGGTCGTACACGCGGTGGCCGTTGATCCCCCTGTTGATGACGTTGGGGCCGGGTCCGTCGTGCGCCCGCTCGCGCAGAGTCCGCGCGATCTCGTGGACGTATCCCCGACCGAGCGATGCGGGGTCCGCACGGTCGCGGCCCGCGTCGGTGATCGAGTCGCCGATGAACACGAGCGTGTCGTCGTCCCCGAGATGCATGCCTGCCGTCCTGGCGTCTTGGTGGGTGGGCGGGCGACGGGACGTCTCACGCGTGACCCGCCGGATCACAGTCGACCACGTCGGATCGAGGAGGTCGGTTCCGCGGTGCGCCCGAGGGTCTCGGCCTCGCGCGCCAGCACCGCGGGGTCGTCGCCGGGGACGAACTCCAGGAGCGCCTCGACACCCCGGCCCGCGAGCAGGCCGAGGACCGCGGTCCACAGGCCCCGGCGGTCCGCCAGCGGCAGCCGGTTGTTGCCCGGCCACCACGAGAAGACATGCACGGCGGTGACCCGGTCGCCGAGTTCGACGAGCCCTGCCAGCGCCTGCTCGTCGGGGGTGTCCTGCGGCGGCTGCCAGTACGTGCGGACGTTGTCCGCGCCCACCTCGTCCAGCAGCCGGACGGTCGAGGCGACGGTGTCGGTGAGCGTGTGGCCGTGGAACTCCGGCGCGAGCTCCAGGCCGTGGTCCGCGGCGATCCGGGCCGCCTCCCGCAGGCAGCGCACGGTTTCGTGCCGCTCGTCCGGCAGGGCGGACCGCGATCCGGTCGCGCCCGCCCAGACCCGTACCCGAGGTGCCCCGAGCAGCACGGCGGCCCGGGCGACGGCGGGGAACGCGGCCAACTCGGCGGGGGTGGCGCGAAAGTACGAACCGTACGAGCAACAGACCAGCCCGTAACGGTCGGAGACCTCCCGGACCGCGCGGACCGTGCCGGGCTCCCCCGCGGGCGCGTGCACGTCCGCTCCCCACTCGATCACCTCCAGGCCCGCGTCGGCCGCGCGTCGCGCGACCTCGGCGGCGGCCAGCCGGCGGAAGGTGACCGAGCACAGGCCCAGCCGGGTCCGCCCGCCCCCCGCTGTGTCCGTCGACCCGGCCGGCGGGCGGAGCGGGGGGCGGTCCGCCGCGCCCCGTGTGCTCTCCTCGGTCATGGCCCTGCCTTCCTGCGGTCGGCCTGCGGATGGTCTGCGATCGCCCCGTGGGGGTCCGACGCGGTCCGCCCGGACGGGGTCGGGCGGACCGGGTCGAAGGAACCGGCGGGGTCGGGTGCATGGATCGGTCGGACGTGCGGTGCCCCGTCACCGGCGGTCGCTCAGGGGGCGTTCGGGCCCACGTCCGCGGCGGTGAGGGGGTGCCGGAGTGCGGGCGTGGTCGCGTACTCGTCGGCACCGATGTCCCGTACGCTGCCGCGCGGGTCCCCGTCGATGTCGTCGGCCAGGACCAGGCCGCCCAGCGTGGCCGCGCCGATCGCCGGGCTGCCCGCCGTCAGCCGCAGAACGCCGTCCGCGCCCTGACCGAGCCGGGGGTCGGCCCGGATGAAGCTTCCGGCGGGGATGTTGCCGTTGGCGGCCGCCCCCCACAGCAGGTTGCTCTGCCAGGTGAAGCCGGTGGTGGCTCCCATGGCGACGAGGCTGCCGGAGTCGCCGACCAGCAGGTTGTCGGCGATGGTCACGTCCTGCGGCTCGAACGCCCGCGTCTCGCCCGACAGCATGCCGGCGTTGTTGATCAGGGAGTTGTGCGCGATCACCGCGCGGTCGCAGGCGTCGTTGCCCCGCCGCTGGGTCTCCGTCTCACTCGGGGTGTGGTCACGGGTGCTGCCGCTGCCGACCACCAGGGCCCGGCCGGACAGCCCGCTGAGGTAGTTGTTGACGATCACATGGTCGTTGCCGTAGATCCGCACCCCGTCGATGCCGCCGATCAGGTAGTTGCCCTCCACCGTCGAACCGTTGCCGTGCCGCAGCACGATGCCGCCGCGGCTGTCGCGGATGGTGTTGTACCGGATGGTGTTGCCCGAGGACTTCACCGAGATGGCCTCGGGGTCGCCGTCGCAGCGCTCGAACAGGTTGTACTCCACCTTTCCGCCGGCGTCGGCCAGGGCCCGGCCGCTGACGCCGAAGCGGATGGGCTCGCCGCCGTTGTCCCCGGTGAAGCTGTGGTCGGAGAAGTGGTTGCGGAAGATCTGCACGTTCTGCGCCATGTCGGTCTTGCCGGGGCCGTCGACGACGACGAAGATGCCCGTGGTGGTCTTGTTGTGGAAATGGTTCCGGTCGATCTTCGTGTCGTTCGCCCGGACGACGACCCAGTACGGATCGCCGCTGTCCGCGAACTGGAAGTCGTTGCGGGTCAACCGGATCGCCGAGCAGTTCGTCGGGACCTCGAGCGTGGTGCTCTGCCGGAAGGCGAAGCCGCTGATGACGATGTTGCTCGAATTGGCGAGCACGAAGCCGCGTGCGCCCCGCAGCACCACACCGCCGCGCGTCTTGGACACGATGGTGATGGGCGCGGCGCTCGTGCCGTTCTTGCCGGAGATGTTGATCGAGCCGCCCGACGGGACCGTGTAGGTTCCGTCGGCGACGACGATCCGGTCACCGGGTGCGGCGCCGTTGATCGCGCTCTGGAGCGCCGCGAGGGAGGCGACCGGGATGTCGGCCGCCGACGCGCTGCCCGACAGCGAGGTGGTGAGGGGTGCTGCGGCGAGTGCGGCCACGGCGGAGCCTTTGAGGAACGTGCGTCGTTGCATGGTGCCTCCTGGATCGAAGTGGGCGGGTGCGCTCAGTCGGCCCGGGGACCGACGTCGGCCGGGGTCAGGGGTCCGCGCCTCGGCGCCCGGCGGGAGTATTCGTGCGCGCCCACGTCCGGCGTCCTGGTGCGGGGCTGTCCGTCGATGTCGTGCGTGATGCGCGGCCGGCGCGGCGTGCCGGCGTCGATCGCGGGGCTGCCGGCGGCCGGCCGGGCGATGCCGTACGGGTCCTTCACCAGCTTCGGGTCGACCCGGGTACCGCCGCCGGCGGGGATGTTGCCGTCCGCGGCGGCACCCCACAGGAGATTCCCCGACCAGGTGAAACGCACGGTGTTCGCCATCGCGACCAGTTCGCCCGTGTCCGCGACGAACAGGTTGTCGGCGACGGTGACATCCCGCGGCTCGTGCGGACGGTGGCTCTCCCCGGAGATCGTGCCGCCGTTGTTCACCAGGGTGTTGTGGGCGATCAGGATGCGGTCGGGGGCGTCGTTGCCGCGCCGCGCCTCGGGCGTCTCGCCGGGCAGGTGATCGCGCTCCGATCCGCTGCCGATCACCAGGGCGCGCCCGGCCAGGCCGGAGAGGTGGTTGTTGACGATCACATGGTCGTTGCCATAGATCCGCACGCCTTCGGTGCCGTCGATGAAGTGGTTGGCCTCCACCCGGTTGCGGTTGCCGTGCCGCAGTACGATCCCGCCGAAACTGTTGCGGATGGTGTTGTGCCGGATGGTGTTGTCCGAACTCTTCACCGAGATCGCCTCGGGGTCCCCGTTGGCCCGTTCGAACAGGTTGTACTCCACGATCGCGTGGGCGCTGGACAGGGCGCGGGGGCTGACGCCGAGCCGGATCGGTTCGCCGCCGTTGGAGCCGGTGAAGGTGTGGTCGGAGAAGTAGTTGCGGTACACGTGGACGCGCTGGGCCATTTCCTCGGTGTTCGCGCCCTCGATGCCGAGGTAGATGCCGAGGGTGCTCTTGCCGTGGAAGTGGTTGTGGTCGACCGTGCTGTCGTCCGCGCGCACCATCACCCAGTGCACACCCTCGATGTCGGCCAGGTGGATGTCGTTGCGGGTGAGCCTGATGTGCGAGCAGTCCGGGGGGATGTCCAGGGTGTTGCGCTGCCGGAAGGAGAAGCCGCCGAGGGTGATGTGGCACGACGCTTCGAGGACGAAGCTGTGCTCGCCTTCCAGGATGACGCCGCCCTGCGTCCGGGCCGCGATGGTGATGGGCGCGCGCCCGCTGCCCTGCTTGTTCCGAATGGTGAGCGGGCGGTCCGAGGGGACGGTGTAGGTCCCGTCGGCCACCACGATCCGGTCGCCGGGTCGTGCCCGGTCGATCGCGGCCTGCAGCTCGTCCAGTGTGCGGACGGCCCTGGGGGCCGCGCTCGCGCTCGCGGTCAGCGCTCCGCCGACGGGGGCGGCGGCCAGCGCCACCCCTGCCGCGGTACCCATCAGGAACGTGCGGCGTTGCATGGTGCCTCCGTGAGGATGTGGTGGAGGTACGGACGGTGTTCCGGCCTGTGATCAGCCGGCGGTCGGGGTGTCCCGGGTGGTGTCCTCGGCGTCCCGGGTCGCCTGGGCGTCCAGGAACAGTTCGATGACCGGTACGGGGGTGTCGGGGCGCCTGACCGGGAGTTGGAGCGTGAGCGTTCCGGCGGGTTGGCCGCCCATCTCGGTGTTGACCGCGGGCCGGTCCGGGTCGATGTGGACCGGGACGATCTCGGACGCGTCGTTGAGGAGCTGGGCGTAGCGCACCCGGCCGGCCAGGCCCGGCAGGTGCAGGTGACGCATCGGCCAGGCGAACAGGTGGACGTAGAGCCGGTCGCCGCGCTGGGTGTACCGGCATTCGGCGGGGGCGGTGTACGAGGAGGGGCCGCAGTCGCGAATCGACCGCTCGTGCAGCCGCATCCACCGGCCGATCTCGTCGAGGATCGCGGTGTCGCGCGGGTCGAGCGCGCCACGACCGTCGGGCCCCGCGTTGAGCAGCAGGTTGCCGCCCTTGGACACCCCGTCGACGAGCATGCGGATCAGCAGGTCCGGACTCTTGTGGTCCAGGTTGTCCCGGTCGTAGCCCCAGCTGCCGTTGAGCGTCTGGCAGGCCTCCCACAGCACGGGTCGCCCGTTCTCGGTCATGGGACCGGACGGCTGGTACTGCTCGGGGGTGACGAAGTCCCCGGGGATGCCGGTCCGGTCGTTGACGAGGACGTGCGGCTGCAGTTCGCGAATCGTCCGCAGGAGCCGCGGGGAGTCCCAGTCGTCGGGTCCCTTGCCGCCCCACCAGGAGCGCTCGGCATACGAGAAGTCGAAGAACAGGTAGTCGATCCGTCCGAACGAGGTCAGCAGTTCGCGGACCTGACCGTGTAGATAGCGCTGGTAGTCGCGGATGTCCCGATCGGCGTTGGCCGCCTTGAACGCCTCGTCGTCGCGCTGTGGATGGGTGCCGTCCACGGGGAAGGACGGGTGGTGCCAGTCGATCAGCGAGTAGTAGAGACCGACCTTGAGCCCTTCGGCGCGGCACGCCTGGACGAACGGCCCCACGAGGTCACGGCCGTGCGGGGTGTTGGTGACCTTGTACTCGGTGAGGGCGCTGTCCCACAGGCAGAAGCCGTCGTGGTGCTTGGTGGTGAGGACCACGTACCGCATGCCCACCGCCTTGGCCGCCCTGGCCCACTGGGCGGGGTCGTAGCGATCGGGTTCGAAGTGGTCGAAGTACACCTGGTATTGCTCGTCGGTCAGCTGCTCACGGTTTTTGACCCACTCGTGCCGTGCGGCGAGGGAGTACAGACCCCAGTGGACGAACATGCCGAACCGGGCGGTGGTGAACCAGGTCGTCTCCGGACCCGCCTCGGGGTCCGGGGTCGCGGACGGATGCGCCTGCGGGAGGTCAGCGCTCGCAGTCATGGGGAATCGCTCTTTCTCGTCGGCGTCCGGTGGCTTTTCGGCGCGCGTCAGGGCTCGGTGCGGGGTGCGGGCCCGGTACGGGCTACGGAGTCGACGGGGCCGCGGGTCGGCCCGCGGGTCAGCCCTTGAGTGCCCCGGAGGACAGACCGCTGACGAAGGACCGCTGGAAGAACAGGAAGACGATCACAGAGGGCAGCAGGGCCAACAGGGAGGCGGCCATCACCACTCCGGGGGTCACGGCCGGGTCGATCCGCAGGGTCCGCAGCGCCAGCGGCAGCGTGTACGAGGAGGAGTCGGTGGCGACGAGCAGGGGCAGCAGGTACTGGTCCCAGATCATGGTGAAGCCGAAGACCCCGATGACGCCGAGGGCGGGCTTGCACATCGGCAGAATGATCTGGGCGAAGATCCGCAGGTCTCCGGCGCCGTCGATGCGCGCGGCCTCTTCGAGTTCGCGCGGCACGTCCTTCATGAACTCGGTCATCACCAGGATGGAGAATCCCCAGGCGCCCAGCGGGACGATCATGCCGGCGAGGGTGCCGATGAGGTTGAAGTGCACGACCGGCAGGTCGGCGAGAATGACGGACAGCGGCAGGGCCAGGATCTCCTCGGGCAGCATCAGCGTCGCCAGGATGGCGACGAGTGCCAGCGTCATTCCGGGGAAGACCTTCCTGGCCAGCGCGTATCCGGCCAGGACGGAGACGGCCACCTGGAGCAGCAGCCCGAAGCCGACGACGAAGAACGAGTTCAGCAGGTACTCGAGCACCCCCTGGTCGAAGGCGATCCTGAAGTTGTCCAACGTGAAGCCCGAGGGCACCACGCTCAGTTGCGTCGGGTCCTTGATATCGCCGAAGGCACCGACGAGCAGGGCCAGCAGCGGACCCGCGAACATGGTCAGGACCAGGAGGTGGACCACGGCCTTCAGAATCCGTCCGCCGACGCTGCGGCTCTCGGTCAGGCCCAGCGCGGTCTCGGTCGACTCGCTCACTTGCTCTCCCTCCGCCGCAGCAGTTGGACGATGATGGTCAGGATCAGCGTCGCGACGAAGAGCAGAACCGCTCCCGCCGCACCGACACCGAGCCGGTTCTGCTCGAGCCCGAGCTTGTAGATGAGGGTCATCAGGACCTCGGTGGAGCCGTTGGGCCCCCCGTTGGTGAGCAGGAACACCTCGGTGAACACCCGCAGTCCGCGAATCGCGGCGAGGATGAACAGGATCGAGAACACCGAACGCAGTCCGGGCACCGTCACGTGCCGCACCCGCTGCCACCGGGACGCGCCGTCGACCCTCGCCGCCTCGTACAGACCGCGGTCCACACTCGTCAAACCGGCGAGGAAGATCATCATGTCGTAGGGGGCGCCCCGCCAGACGCCGGTGAGCATGATGGACGACATCGAGGTGTCGGGGTCGTTGATGAACCCCGAGGGGCCCAGCCCCGCCAGGCCGAGAACGGAGTTGAGCATGCCGTCCCCGGTCGGGTGATACATGATCCGCCACAGTTCGGCGACGACCGCCATCGGCACCACCACCGGCAGGAACGCCGCGGAGCGCACGAAGGACAGTCGACGGCTCTGCCCCTCCATCAGCAGGGCCAGGGCGAAGCCGAGCGCCATCGAGCCGGCGGTCTGTCCGGCGGCGAGGACGACCGTGTGCCACGCGGCCTCGCGGAATCCGTGGGACTGCAGCACCGTGGTGTAGTTCTCGGTGCCGACCCACTTGTTTCCCAGGTAGGGCTGAACCTCCTGGAAGGACATGGTCACGGCGCTGGCCATGGGGATGAACTTGAAGTACAGGAAGAGGAGCAGAGCCGGGGCGAGGAACAGCCAGGGCGTCCACCACCGGCCCGATCTGCGGTTGCGCCCCCGGCGGCCGGCGATCCCGCCGCCCCGGCGGCCCGCTTCTCGCGGGGCGGAGCCGATCGCCGACTTGGCGGCCGGCTCCGCCTGGTCGAGACTCATGACGCGGCGATCCCCTGCTCCTTGAGGATGTCGGCGAGCTGCTTGTCGAGCTCACGCAACTTGGCGTTGATGTCGAGGCCGCAGTCCGCCATCAGCGCGTTCACCGCGTCCGCCGTCACCTGCCGCACCGGCGTCCAGTTCGGGATGGCGGGCGCGTACCGCCCGGAGTCCTGGTACGCCTGGGCGTAGGTCTTCCAGCGAGGGTCGGGGCGGATCTGGGAGATGTCCACGGCGGTGTTGACCGGAATCTGCACGGTGTAGCCGGTGGTGCCCTCCATCCCCTTCTTCTGGCCTTCGACGGAAACCGCGAAGCCGGCGAAGGCGTCCTGGCCGGCCCGGTTGTCGGAGCCGGCCATCAGGTAGATGGAGCTGCCCTCGGCGAGGACGGTGGCGTCCTTGGGCCCCTTGGGCATCGGCACGACCTCGTACTTGTCCGCGCCGAGGGACTTGTCGAAGCGCGGCAGCAGGTACGGGCCGACGACGTACATGCCGGCTTTGCCCGCCTCGAACGTCTCGTTCGTCGGCGGGGTGTCCATGGTCACGGCGCCGGGCTGGATGGCCTTGGCCTTGCACCCCAGGTCGCGGAACCACTGCATGGCCTGCACGGACGCAGTGGTGGTCATCGCCGGCTTGTACTTGCCCTTCCCCGCCTCGGTGATGAAGTCGCCACCCGCGGCCCAGAGGAAGTTGGAGAAGTACCAGGAGGCGTAACCGCGCTTGGTGGACAGCGGGGCGGCGAGCCCGGCGGTGTTGTTCTTGCCGTCGCCGTCGGGGTCCTGGGTGGTGAAGGCGGTGGCCATCGCGGCGAAGTCGTCCCAGGTCCGCGGGACGTCGAGCTTCAGCTTCTCGCGCCAGTCCTTGCGGATCAGCAGCGCGGACGCCTGCGCGGAAATCGGCAGTCCGTACTGCTTGCCGTCCAGGCTCTTCCCGGACTCCAGTCCCTGTCCGATAATCTGCTTGTTGTCCTTGATCTTGCCCAGGTCGATCTCCCGGAGCAGACCTTGGCTGTGCATGGTGCCGATCTGCGTCACGTCGTTCATGACGATGTCGGGAAGCTTCTTCTGGGCGGCCCGCTGCTGCAGTTTGGTCTCGAAGTCGTCGAAGATGGCCGTGACCTCGACCTTGAAGCCCGTGGCCTTCTCGAAGGCGGCGGCGAGTTCCTGCGCGCCCTTCTCCCCCGGTCCGCCCGGCGTCGTCCTGGTCCAGAGCTCGAGAGGCGCCTTGGAGTCCTGCTTGGCGTCCACTCCCGCAGGCCCGGATGTACAGCTGGTGAGGATCAGGGCCGAGGCGAGAGCCCCCGCACCGATCCATCGCGATCTCTGCATGACAACTCCTGTTTCCGCTGCATCACACTGGCCTGGAAAGCGCTTGCCAGGACGGTAACCGGGTCCGAATCGCCGGTCAATAGTCCGATGAATACAAAGGATTCTGACGGCCGTCGAGAGTCCTCATCCAGCGCGCTCCCGCGCCCCTCCCACGTGATCCGACGGACGGGAAGGGCAACCGAATACCCATAAATAGGCTCTTGAATGGGCAAATTGGGCATCGATCGGAACGGCCGTCCACCCTGAGGCGCGTCTCGCTCTCCGCAACAGCCACCCGACCACAGCGAGATCGGGTGTCCAAGGTCACGGCGATGACATTTCAATGATCCGATGTATGGTTCCTGCGAGCTACAGGCCGGACAACGCACAGGCCACACCGATCCGCGGCATTCACTCAGCCGCTTGCCACCGCCTCCGCGCGGGGACCGCCGACCGTCCGGCCGTCGGTCCACCACCGGACAGGCCGAGGAGACCGACTCGACATGAACGAACCGGCCACCGCACCGACAGCCCTGCTGGTCATGGAGGAGGAACGCCGGGCCGACGTCTACCCGCCCGAAGTGCTGGCCGAGATCGGCCGGCTCGTGCACTGGCAGGGACCGCCCCTCACCCGGCAGGAGCTCGACGCGGACCCCGATGTGCTCCGGAACGTCGACCTTTTGCTCACGGGCTGGGGGGCACCGGTCCTCGACGGCGCCCTCATGTCGCGTGCCCCTCGGCTGCGGGCGGTTCTCGTCGCGGCGGGGTCCGTCCGGCACCTGACCACGCCCGCCTTCTGGGAGCGCGACATCCCGATCGTCTCCGCCGCCGCGGCCAATGCCGTTCCGGTGGCGGAGTTCACCCTCGCCCATGTCCTCCTGGGACTGAAACAGGCCCACCTCATCGAGCGTGAGATGGCGCAAAGCCGCCGCTTCCCCACCGATCCCGACGTCCCGGGCGCCTACCGGTCACGGGTGGGCCTGTTGGGACTCGGGCACATCGGCCGGCTCGTCGCCGCCCACCTCGCCCGCTTCGACGTCGAGGTCCTCGCCACGGATCCCGTCGCCTCCCCGGAGACCGCCCGGCGCGCGGGAGTCCGGCTGATCCCCATCGAGGAACTCTTCGCCACCTGTCACGTCGTCAGCCTGCACCTACCCCTTCTGCCCGAGACCCGCGGCTCGATCGGGGCACGCCTGCTGAACTCCATGGGGCCGGGTACGACACTGATCAACACCGCGCGGGGCGCACTGATCGACGAGACCGCCGCCGCGCGGGTCCTGCGCGCCAGGCCCGACCTCACCGCCGTACTCGACGTGACACACCCCGAGCCGCCGGCCCACGACTCGCCGCTGTTCACCCTTCCCAACGTCGTCCTGACACCGCACCTGGCCGGCGCCCTGGGCGCCGAACGCCACCGCCTCGGACAACTCGTGCTCGACGAACTCCGCCGCCTCACCCGGAACCTGCCGCTCCAACACGCCATCGACCCCGCGCGCGCCGCCTCGCTGGCCTGACACCGCCGGGCACTGCCGGGCGCTGTCGGGCACTGTCGACGAGGCTCCCTTCCTCGGGAGCCTCCGATCGGCGACGTCGCGCAAGGTCGTTGTAGACGAGTCGGGCAACGCAACCGCCCCGCGGGACGCGGCGCCCGCGATCGAGCGCTCAACGCCTTCTTCGCCGGGGCCGAGGCCCGGTACCGGGAGGACATGGGCCGGGTCGTCGTGTGCCGCGGCCCGATCGTCAGCCGGGCGTACCGTCGCACCCCGTTCTTTGGGCCTGGCGCCGGAGTTGCCCCGTGTGCACGTCGCTCACCCATTCCCAGCCGGGCTCGGCCGACGGGCCGATGCGCGGGTCGTCGAGAGTACGGCCCTCCCGCAAGGCATGCGCGTACGCCCGGTCCCGGTCGATCCGTACGCGTAGCTGGTCGGCTCCGCAGACGGACCCGTGTCCGGGGACGAGGACATCGACGTCGCCCACCACGCCCTCCAGCAGCCGCAGCCCGACAAGGTAGTCCTCGATCGGGTCGGTGGTGTCGTCGAGCATCGGGACCAGGACGTCGGAAAGCATGTCGCCGGCGACGAGAACGCCGCTCTCCTCGATCAGCAGCGCCGCATGGCCCGGGGCATGGGCCGGATGCTCGATGATCCGCACCCGAGGGCCGTCCCAGGGAATCCACGCGGTTCCGGCGGGCAGAGCGGTGATGAGGCCGAACTCGTCCAGCGGTGTCTCCTCGGCGATCTCCGGCGGCAACCCCTCGGCGACCCGGGCCCTCCAGTCCGCGTTCGCCCGCACATCCCGCATGTGAGCCGCACACCGGGCCGTACCGTAACGGGGCGCTTCGCCGAGCTCGGCGTGCCAGAGCACGTGATCCCAGTCGGGATGCGTCGCGAAACCCGCCACAACGGGCCGGCCCAAGTCGCGAAGGTCGTTCGCGAGGCAGGCCAGCTCGTCGCCGGTGATGCCGGGGTCGACGACCAACACGCCGGCCCGGCCCTGCACGACAACGGTGTTGTTCCGAAGCAACGCGCTCTGGTGGACCAGAACGCCCTCCGCGACCCGCCTCAGCATGGGGACTCCATCCGCTGGTGATTGCCAACCGCTTGTCGAGACCGTACGGCCTGGCGGTGGTGATCTGTGCGCTCCGGAGCACCGGCCGGGGCGGCGAACCTCGCGACCGGCGGCTCGGCTGCCGCTCTCGGGGCCTCGGGGCCGGCGAAGGGACCGGGTCGACGTACTCCGGGCCCCTCCGCCACGACCCGCACAGTAGACCCGACCACCGACACCACACCGCGGGTCGCGCCCCACCCGGCGTTGAGACGGCGCACCGGGGCGGACGCTGCCCGACGGCTCGAGACAGGCTCTCCCGGTGTCTACGCGGTCACCGGGCCGGGGCTCCGGCGCCACCCTCGCGCAGCACCCCCAGCAGTTCCGCCAGGAACTCCTTCGGGCGCTCGATGTGCACGCTGTGCCCCGCGTCCTCGACCACCGCCTCCCGGACCGGGCCGCCGGCTGCCGCGTAGCGGGCCAGAACGGCGCGGGTCTGGGCGAGCATGGGCTGGGCCGGGCAGCGGTCCTCGCCGGGCCAGCCGGGGACGGCGCCCAGTGCGCCCAAGTGGGCCAGGTCGAAGAGCGAGGTGTCGGAGACGATCACGTCGGCCGAGCCGCGCAGCCAAAGCACCGGAGGCCGGGCCTCCGCGAGTTCCAGGTCGTCGATCCGAAAGTGCGTCGGCGCCAGGCAGTTGAGCACGCCACGGTCGCCCGGAGCGATGCCCGGCCAGGCCTCGCTGGTGCGCGAGTCTCCGGGGTAGTGGTCGTCGCCGACCCGGGTGGAGAGCATCGAGGCGACATAGCCGTCGGCCGGCTCCACGGGCGCGTTGACATAACAGGCGGCGAAAACCGCGCGGGGTGAGAGCGGCGACTCCCCGCCCTTCTCGCCCGCCGCCAGCAGCCGGACGAACTCCGGGTTCGCGGAGCCGCCGCCGGAGCCCGCGCCGTCCGGGCTGTTCAGCCGGCCGTCGATCCCGCGCGTGCCGCCGAAACCGTAGGGGGAGACCGGGTTGACCAGTGTCACCGAGCGCAACCGCCGGGCGTGGTCCCGCAGTTGCTGCAGGACCACGCCCCCGCCCAGGCTCCAGCCGACCAGGTGCACCCGGCCCAGGTCGAGCGCCTCGATCAGCGCGCTCAGATCGTCGCTGTAGTCGCGCAGGCCGCGGGTCGCGTCCACCGGCAGCGGGTCGGTGTCGCCGAAGCCGCGCAGGTCGAGCGCGATCGGCCGGTATCGCGCCGGCAGGTCGAGCATCGCCTGTTGCCAAAAGAGCGAGGACGAGACGTTGCCGTGCACGAAGACCACCGGCTCGCCGAGGCGTCCTTCGATCTGAAGGCAGTTGACGGAGAGCCGGGAGGTCGCGATCCGACCGGCGGCGATGGTGGGCAGCAGCATGCTTGATCCTTCAGTCGAGCCAGCCGGCGACCTGGGCCGAGACCGCGGCGTTCCAGCCGAGTTCGAGGTGGTTGGCACCGGCGACCAGCGCGGTCCCGCCGACCGTACCGACTCCGGTGGTGTCCAGGGCGCTGGAGACGAAGACCACGCCGTCGCTGGGTCCGCGGTTCTCGTTGAAGATGCCCAGGATGCTCGGTGTACCACCGGCCAGCAGGAAGGTGCGGACCTGGGCGGGGATGCCGGCCTGGTGCAGCGGTGCGATCAACGAGCCCGCCGCGATGGCGGATTGGATGCCGGTGCCGTCGGTGTAGAAGCCCTGGCCGCCGTAGTAGGTGGTGTACCAGTCCTGTTGACTCCGGTCGACTCCGTACGTGCCGTCCCAGCGGGCCAGCATCTGCCGCTGCCCCGGGTAGTCGTCGTAGCCGCCGGTCGGGGTGAACGCGTACTCGGGATGCGCCTGATAGGTGCCGTAGCAGGTCATGCGCAGGTGCGGGGAGGGCGCGTTGACCTTGCCGCCGCACTCCGGCCAGATGCTGAAATCGTGCGCCCAGCCGTGCGCGTAGGGGTAGTCGTAGCCGCCGTTGGGGCCGCCCAGGGTGATCAGCCGCCGCACGTCGCCGGCGTACGGCCGCCCCCACGAGGGCTTGACCGAGGAGACGTACGCCCGGGTGGACATCTCACCCTTGCTCCAGCCGACCAGATCCACCTGGCCGACGCCCAGCTTGGCGCGGATCAACGCGACCGCGTCGCCCACCTCCTGCGCCTGCATCAGGTTGTCACCCTGCTTGTGCGCGAAGCCGATGGCGAAGACCCGGTATCCCCGCGTGGAGAGGTACTGCATCAGTCCGGTATTCGGGCAGGACGCCCTCCCGCAGCCGTAGCCGCCCGACTCGCCCGGATTGGCCCAGGCCCGGTCCGGGTTGTCGTTGGCGCCGTGCACCAGCAGCACCGGCACCTGGTGCGCGCCGCTGTTCCAGCCGGGCGCGGAGTAGAGCAGGAAGCGCCCCGAATACGGCTGCTTCACCCCGCCGAAGAAGGTCGATCGCTGACCGTCCTGGTCACCGCGACCGTCCGGCGGGTACTGCTCCTGGCGGAAACCGGCGGTGGTGTCGAGATAGCGCTCGACGTGGTCCCACCCGTTGGCCGGCGTGTCGTACCTCGCCTCCATCGTGAGGTAGGCCGGCGCCGCGGCCGAGGCGGGCGGCGCTCCGGCGAGCCCGGTCATCAGCGCGAGCAACACCGCGAGGATCCAACCGCCCGACTTGCGCACCATCGTGACTCCTTCGCCCGGCGGGCCCGGAGCGGCCCGCCCCGACACGGTAGGCGGGACCGGTGGACCGGGCCCATGAGGACGGCCCACACGACGAGCGGCCGGAGGTGTGGGTCGCACCCCTGGCCCCGGGTCCCCCGCCGCGTCGCCCCTCTCGCCGCCCTCGACCGGGAGTCGAACAGTTGCCCCGGCCGGTGTGGTCCGCGACCATGCCCGGGCGGCATCGCATGAGACTCGACGCCATGGACGAGGCCCGGGTACCGCCATACCGTCGTGCGGATACCCGGCGCCCGGCACGATGCGGGCGCGTCCCACCCGTTACGAAGGAGCCGGCGATGGCGGACACCACGGAAGGCGGCGCCGTGCGCGCCGGGGGCGTCGAAGCCGGCCCGACGGTCCGCGTGCCGGGAGCCGAACACCAACAGGCCGTGCGGCTCGAGGATTTGACCACCGTGGGCACCGCCGCCGGAGGGCACACCGTTCCCGCCGACTGGGAGCACCTGCACGCGTCCGGGACCCCACGGCCCGATCCGGTGCCGGGACTGCAGATCGACGGCTGCTTCCCCGCCGAGACGCGGCTGAACCCGCACCACGGCTGGTACCACGACGCGCAGTTCGTGCTGCGCCTCCCCGACGCCTGGAACGGCAAGCTGGTCGTCACCGCGGCTCCGGGAGTCCGACGGCAATACGCCGGCGATCGCGTCATCGCCGACGGGGCGCTCGCCGCGGGCTATGCCTACGCGGCCACCGACAAGGGCAACTCCGGCCCCGACTTCCACACCGCGGGACGCCGCCCCGGCGACGCGCTCGTCGAGTGGTCCCGCCGTCTGTACGAACTCGCCGTCGCCGCACGCCTGGTGGTGCGACGCCACTACGGCACGGAAGCGCAGCGCACCTACGTCACCGGGATCTCCAACGGCGGCTACCTCACGCGCGCCCAGCTCGAGCGGCACCCGGACCTGTACGACGGCGGCGTGGACTGGGAGGGCCCGCTGTGGCCGGCCGAAGGCCCCAACCTGTTCACCCATCTGCCGACCTTCCTGGCCCACTATCCGCGCTACCGGGACAGCGGTGATCCGCACGCGTCGGCACGGCTGATCGACGCGGGACTGCCGGCCGGCTCGGAGTTCCTGTGGGAGATCCACCACCGGACGTACTGGGACGTCACGCAGCGCACCTACCGGGCGGTCTTCGACCCGCACTATCCCGGCCCGGGTCTACCACCCGCCGGTGTCCCCTTCGTCGGCGCCGGCGAAGCGGGCAGCGACGCCGACTACGACTACCCGAACCGTCCCCGTGCCGTCCACGAGGCCGTCGCCCGGGTGGCACTCACCGGGGCGATCGGCAAACCCCTGCTGTCCCTGCACGGGACTCTCGACGCGCTCCTGCCCATCACGCTGCACTCCGACCGCTACGCCGACCTTGTCGCCGCCGCAGGTCGCGCCCACTTGCACCGCCAGTACCGCATCGAGGGCGGCAACCACGTCGACGGATTCTGCGACCTCTTCCCCACCCGGCTGCGTCCTCTCCTGCCCGCGTACCGCACCGTGTTCAAGGCCCTCGAGGACTGGGTCGAGCGCGGCACGAACCCGCCGTCGAACCGCACCGTGGCCTGGCACGACGGCGTCGACGACGGCGATATCAGCACCTGGTGACCCGGGGGCGAGGGTTCGGGCATCCCGTCGGCACGCGCTGCGATGCCGCCGCGTCGGCGGGATCGGGATGGGGCTTCGGGCCACGGTGTGCCCCGCGACTATGGCGATGGACTCCATGTGCCCGCAGGCCCGCGTTTCCTACGGTATGGCCATGGACACCAGTGCGATCACCGGCGACCTCTCGCCCACCCCCCTCGACGACCCATTCCTCGCCGGACGCGTCGCGTTGGTGACCGGGGCGGCGAGCGGGATCGGACGCGCCTGCGCCCTCGCGTTCGCCGCCGCGGGCGCGCACGTCCATGTCGTGGACATCGCGGTCGACGCGGCCGAGGCGGTCGCCGAGCAGATCGGCGGCACCGCGCACGGAACCGACCTGGCCGACCCGGACGCCGTGGACGCCCTGCCGGGCCGGGTCGACATCGTGGTCAACAACGCCGGCCTGCAACACGTGGCGCCGATCCAGGAGTTCCCCCTCGAACGGTTCACCCTCATCCACAAGGTGATGGTGGAGGCGCCCTTTCGCATCATGCGCCGCACCCTGCCGCACATGTACGCGCGAAACTGGGGGCGCGTCGTCAACATCTCCTCGGTGCACGGTCTGCGGGCGAGCGCGTTCAAGTCGGCGTACGTGAGCGCCAAGCACGCCCTGGAGGGACTCAGCAAGGTCGCCGCCCTGGAAGGCGCGCCGCACGGGGTGACGAGCAACTGCGTCTGCCCCGGCTACGTCCGCACGCCGCTGATCGAGGGCCAGATCGCCGCCCAGGCCACCGCGCACGGGATCCGCGCCGACGACGTCGTCCGCGACATCCTGTTGGACCGCACGGCGATCAAGCGGCTGATCGAACCCGAGGAGGTCGCCGCGGCCGCCCTCTTCCTGTGCCGGCCGCACGCCCGCCACATCACCGGAACCTCGTTCGCGCTGGACGGCGGCTGGACCGCGCACTGACGCGCGCGCCGGCGCCGCGCCCCGCCCTCGCCGCGCTCGTCATGGTGTGCCCGCACACACATCGATGCCGGGCTGTGTCCTCTGGCACCATGTCCCGTCGTGGCGGGCGCGTCTACGGTGGCGCACGCATCCCTTCCCTGCCACCACCTCGGCGGATGGACGGACCACCATGGCAGAGCAACACCCCGGGCGAACCGCACGGTTCACCCGGGACCTTCTCGACCTCCTCTCCGCGGATGCGCCCGCCGAGGACTTCCGGGCCCTGACCGCGCAGGCCCGCGCGGCCGGTGCCACTCCCGACGACCTCGCGGAACTCGGGGACGCCACGGCGAAGGCCCTGCGCATCCGCGGCACACTGCGCGAACACCGGCGCCGGGAACGGGAGTTGACCGCGCTGTTCGACACCGCGAGCGACCTCGCGGCGCTGCGGGACCTGGACTCGGTGCTGCGGTCCATCGTCCGGCGGGCGCGGATGCTGCTGGGCACCGACACCGCGTACCTCACCCTGCCCGACGAGGAGGCCGGCGACACGTACATGCGGGTGACCGATGGATCGGTCTCCCCGATCTTCCAGGGCCTGCGCCTGGGGCTCGGGGATGGGCTCGGCGGCCTCGTCGCGCAGACCGCACGGCCGTACGCGACCCCCGACTACCGCACGGACACCCGCTTTCGGCACGTCGACCGGGTCGACGAGGGGGTGCTCGACGAGGGGCTGGTCGCCATCCTCGGGGTGCCCCTGCTGCTGGGTTCCACGCGCGGCGACGGTGGCAAGGTCGTCGGTGTCCTGATGGCGGCCGACCGGGCCCCCCGCGCGTTCGGCGGCGACGAGGTGGCGCTGATGAGCTCGCTGGCCACCCACGCCGCCATCGCCATCGACACCGCGCGCGCCATGGCCGACACCCGTGCGGCGCTCGCGGAACTGGCCGAAGCGAACACCGTGATCCGCGCGCACGCCAACGCGGTGCAGCGCGCCGAGGAGGCGCACGACAAGCTCACCGACCTGGTGCTGCGCGGCGGCGACCTGCCGGACGTGGCCGCGGCGGTCGCCGAACTCCTCGGCGGGTCCGTCGCCATCCACGACACCGGCGGCCTGGACCTGACCGGCACCGCGACGGACGCCGACTCCGTCCCGCTCGACCGCGCCGACCTGGTCCGGGCCGCCGAGGAGTCGCACGCGCTCGGACGCGCGGTGGCGCGGCACGGTGGATGGGTCTGCGCCGTCCTGGCCGGGCCCGAAGCCCTCGGCAGCCTGGTGCTGCACCGCGCCGATCTCGACGACGCCGACCGGCACGTCTTCGAGCGGGCCGGCGTCGTGGCCGCGCTCCTGCTGCTGCTGCGCCGCTCGGTCGCGGAGACCGAGAACCGGGTCCGCGGCGAGTTGCTGGCCGACCTGCTGACCGATCCCGACCGCGATCCCGCGTCCTTGTCGGCACGGGCGCGGCGTTCCGGAATCGATCTCGACCGCCCCCACCTGATCCTCGTCGCCGACACCGCGACCTCGTGTCAGGAGCGGCTCGCGGCCCGCGCCCGGCAATACCTGTTCGCGGGCGGCGGCGTGACCGCGCAGCACGCCGGGTCCACGGTGTTGCTCCTGCCGGACGAGGGCACGCCGCCCGGCGAGGCGGCCCGGCGCGCCGCGAGCCGGCTCGGAGTACTGACCGCAGCGCCGGTCACGGTCGCCGCGGCGGGTCCCGCCGCGGGTGCGCGCGGCATCGCCGCGGCCCACGCCGAGGCGGCCCGCTGCGTGCGTGCCCTGGTCGTGCTGGGCCGCACCGGCGACGGCGCGTGCGCCGCGGAGCTGGGGTTCCTGGGCGTTGTGCTCGGCAACCGGCAGGACGTCGAGGCGTTCGTCGGTGACGCGTTGGGCCCCCTGCTGGCGTACGACACGCGGCGCGGCACCGAGCTCGTGCGCACACTCCGGGCCTACTTCGCGTGCGGCGGCAGCCTGACCCGGGCCAAGGACGAGCTGCACATCCACGTCAACACGGTCGTGCAACGGCTGGACCGTATCGAAGCCCTCCTGGGACCGGGCTGGAGCCGGCCGCAGCAAGCGCTCGAACTGCAACTCGCCCTGCGCCTGCACCAGCTCACCGAACGCACTCCGCCGAAACGGAACACCTGACCCGCAGGCGGGGAACGGCCGATCCCGCGCCGCCCACGCGAAACCGCCGCACCTCCGGCGCGAGTTCCACGCCCGCCCGGCCCGGCGCAGCGACGCACCGCGTACGTGAACACCCCCGTGGGGCCGGACGCCGGTCAGCGGGCGAGTACGTGGCCGTCGTGAGGGCGGTGATCGCGGGAGCGGCGCAGGTCGGTGCTGACGTAGGTGCGTTGCAGCCAGCGGTCTGCCCCGTCGTAACGGGGGCGGAAGGCGGTGCGGCCGTGGACGGTGACGCGGTTGTCGATGATGACCAGGTCGCCGGGAGTCAGGCGCAGGGTGCGGGCGGTCGCCTCGCAGGCGCGGCCGAATTCGGTCAGCGCCGCGGTGGCCCGAGGGGTGAGCGGGGTCGTGACGAGTTGGGCCATCCGGATGTCGGGATCCTCGACCGCTCCCGACAGCACCGGTCGGGGCTTGACGTCGGGCGCACTCGCGGCGGCGTCGGGGCCGAAGGAGGGTGGTGGTGTGGTGATGAACTCCGGTGCGAACAGGGCCTGGCGGCCGGCCGGGGTGAGAAGCGGCAGCGCTTGGCGGATGCCGGCGACGCGCATGCCGGCGATCCGGTCGTGGTCGGCGCGCAGGCACAGGAAGACCACGTAGTCGGGTGGGTGGGGGTGGAAGCCGTTCTCGGTGTGGAAGGACAGCGGCACCGATCCGGCGTTGCCGTGGAAGCTCTCCTGCCCGGGCACGGGTACCACGTCCTGCACGAGGGCACCGGTTTTCTCGGCCCGGTAGGCGAGAGGCTCGCCAAGCCCGCAGGCCACCATGGTGAGCACCGCGGCCGAGACGGTGGCCCGGCGCTGGACCGAGCCGGGTACGGACGGTGTCGCGGGCAGGGCCGCCTGATCGACGGGCAGGCCGCCGATCACCAAGGTGCCGTGCGGGCCGGAGTGCCTTCGAAACCGGCGCACCCCACGGCGCAACGGGAACGGAAGGTCCTCCCAGGCGTCCCGGGCCCGGGCCACCCACTCGGGGTTGTCGACGTGTTCGTGCCCGCCGGTGCACAGGGCGCGGGCCAGCCGCTCGCACGCGCCGGCATCGGCCGGGTCGAGCGCCCAGTCGCCGGCGACGGCGGAGTCGGGGGTGGTGCCGGGCGTGGTCTCGGGCATCAGGGTCTCCTACCTACCGAAGGTGTGGGCGGCGGACACGCGAACTCACGAGTGGCGCAGGCCGGCCACGGCGTCGGCGACGTAGTGGTCCCCGAATCGGATCAGGGGGGCGTACCGGGCGGCGCGGCGATGGCGCATGTGCCGTAGCTCGGCGACGGCGTTGTCGGGGCCTTCCGGTTTCTGGGCGATGGAACGATGCAGATGCACCATCGAGTACGCGAGGGTGACGTGCCGTTCACCGTCCACGATGTCGGCTTCCAGAAGAGCGTCCCGCGCCTGGGCCAACTCCGGTGCGCGGGCCGCCAATTGCTCGTAGGAATCGGGAACCGCGGACACCAGGTCCTTCATCGCCCCGCGGAACAGCTTGTATCCGCGATGTTGGCGCCCGCTCAGCGGGACGTCCACCGACGGAGGCGCCATGGTGTGGCGTATCGCCGCCATGTAGTAGTCGGCCGGGACCGTACTGGCGTGCGTCATGGCCGCGGGGAAGCCCCGCACGTACACCGTCGCATCCGCCAGCCGCGGCAGAGCGGCATCGCCGTCGCCGTGCCGCAGATGGCGGGTGGCGTCGGCCACGGCGACCGCGGCGCAGACGTTGAACAGGACATGGACCTGGTGCCCGATGAGCCACCGAGCACTCCACACACTCTCCAACGACGCCTCCGCGGCAGGCTCGGGGACGGCCTGCGGTGGTGGTGCGGATTCGGGGTCGGTGCCCGGCGCCGCGCCGGTGAGGTCGAGCACGGACTGCCGCATCCCGGCCGCCTCCAGCGCCAGGTCGGCACCCGACAGCGGGGCCTCACACAGGTCTTCCAGACCGCGGTGGACGACCAGAACACCGTGCAGGGCGGCCTGTTGGTCCGACAGTTCCCGTTCACGGACCCGGAAGAACGACTGACTGGTCGACTCCGCCGGCAGTCCCTCACCGGCCACTGCCGGAGCCAGAGCCGACAGCGCGGCCACCAACTCCCCGGCAGCCGCGGCGGCCTGCCGTAGCGCGACGGTCCGCTCGACGGGTCTGGCATGGGTCGCCAACCCGGCCAGCACGCGCGCGGTGCGCTTCGCCTCGGCATCGACCCGCCTGCCCAGCACCGGAGCGGACCGCCCGCCTCGGGGCTCACGGAAAACTGCGACAGCGGGATGACCGGCAACCGGCGATATGTCCATGGCTGAAGTTCGCCAAGAACACCCCGCATGAAACCCTGATCCGCAAGACCGTTCCCGTGCGGTGCCTCGGAGTCGGCCGGCGCGGTCCGCGGCGGCGGGCCTCGCGGCACCTGCAACCTGGCCGAGTTCATGGTGGTGCCCGGTCTCTCGCCTGCCCTCTACCCGGCCCGGGCGCGCAGCGACGTCGCCCTGACGGCGACCGTGGAACTCCTCGCAGACTTGTTCGAAAGACCGCAAGGACCTGCCGGACCTGCCGGGCCCGCACACGCACGACCCTCCGGCTGGAGGAGGCGTCACACCTTCGGGAACTCGAGGATGAGTGGGACGACCGGCTCCGGTGCCTTCAAGATCGGACTGTGGCCGGTCGGACTCCCGTCTCCGGTCAGTCGCCGATCCAGGCGTCGATCATCTCCAGTTGTTCGACCGCGGGCTCGGGCGGACGGAAGCCCAGCGCCGCGGTGACCACACGATCCACGACCGGATGCAGGCGCTCCCCGGCGAACCTCCTCCAGTGGGCCTCCGACTCCCACACGTCGACATACCGCAGCCCACCCGGTGTGCGGTGGACGAGGTGGGCCACCAACCCCGGGGGCTTCTCCGACCCCAACGCCTCCTTGATGCGTGCGTAGGTGGCCGGGTCGATCGGCACCTCGAAGGTGAACGCGTACGTCACGGGACCACATCCCTCATATTCAACCGAAGCCGTTTCGGATGAATACGATTAGCATCGACCGTGTGGACACAGAGCACAAGAGGCAATACGACACCAGCCGCCGCCGGGCCGCGGCGCGGGAGACCCGTCGGGCGATCCTGGACGCGGCCACGCGGCTGTTCGTCCAACACGGCTACGCGGCGACCACCATGGCGCAACTCGCCGACTCCGCGGGCGTCGCGGTCGACACCGTCTACACCGTCGCCGGCCGCAAACCCGCGCTGTTCCTGCACCTGGTGGAGGCCGCCGTGTCCGGCACCGACGACGCCGTCCCGGCGACCGAACGCGACTACGTGCGCGAGATGCGCGCCGAGCCGGACGCGGCCCGCAAACTTCGCCGCTACGCGCGGGCCATCCGGGAGATGCACGTCCGACTGGCACCGCTGCTGCGCGTCGCCCGCGCCGGACCCCCCGAAGTCGTCCGGATCTGGCAGGACATCACCCTGCGCCGCGCGGACAACATGCGACTGCTCGCCCGCGACCTGGCGGCGACCGGACAACTGCGACCGGGACTGGACCCGGACGAGGTGGCCGACGTCATCTGGGCCACCAACTCGCCCGAGTTCTACTGCCTGCTGGTCGAGGACCGCGGCTGGCCACCGGAAAGGTTCGAACGGTGGCTCGCCGACACCTGGTGCCGACTACTGCTCACCTGACAGCGGGATCGGCCGGCAACGGCGTCGGCAGCGCGGCTGCCGCATCGCGTCCTCGTTCCCGGCACTCACCGGTCGGCGGCCCCCGGATGCGGTCACCCGACGGGTCGAACGGGCCTGCCGCGTCCAGGGGATCACCTCGACGGCGCCGACGAACGGCCGCCGGTCCACCCGGCCTGCCGCACCCAACGGATGGGGTGGCGAATCCGCCGCGACCCCGCGTTCACGCCTTGGGCATCGCCGGCGACAACCGGCCTTCCGCTTGCTCGGCCGTCCCCAGTCGGTATCCGTCCTCGGCGGAAAAGGCCGCGGTCACCGTGAACCGATCGGCACGCACCAGCGTCTGACGCCACTCCACCGGACGGGCCGAGGCCACCCCCAGTCGGTCGATCGCGAACAGGGCCGTGTTCGACGGGCATTCCAGCAGCGCGCGCTCGGCGCGATTGGGCACCACGGCTCGGATGCGTTCCCATCCCCCGGTGATGCCGATGCCGCAATGCCGCTCCAATTCGGCGTACAGCGCCGTGTGCGTGAAGTCGACCCCCAGCAATGGGGCGGTGATGTCGGCGGGGAGCCATACCCGATCGACGGCGAGCGGCCTCTCGTCGGCGAGGCGAAGGCGCTCCAGGTGGATCAGCGGTGTCGACTCCTCGAGGCCGAGCCGGGCCGCGACCACCCCGTCGGCGCGCCGATCCAGGACCCGCACCACACTGCGCTGCACCGCGCCGATCTCCTCGACCGAGGCGAAGAGACTGTACGGCGTGCCCACCTGCTGTTCCATCGAAGTCTCCGCGAGTGCGGACACTCGTCCCCGGTGGGCCGTGACGATGCCTTCGCTGCGCAACTGACGCAGGGCCTCACGAACCGTGTGGCGGCTGACTCCGTAGTCGGTCGCGAGGGCGTGCTCGCCGGGGAAGTGGTCGCGGAACTGGTCGGCCTCCAGGCGACGGCGAAGGTCGGCTCGCAGTTGGGCCCACAGCGGCACTCCGCTCGTGCGATCGACGGGATGCGCTCCCGCGGGCTGTGGTGATGTCACCGAGGGTTCCCCTGACGTGCGACGGATCCGTGCTCGTGTCCTGTGTGAGGCCACGAAAGTACGGAAGCGCGCCGTCCGGTGGCAACTCCGCGCGGGCGCGCCGTGGGCGTCCGGAGCACTCGCTCGGCGAACCGCGCGTACCGGGCGTTCACGGCCCCGTCCCACCGGTCAACGAAGGGCATCCACGAGCATGAACACCGCCAGGGCGACGAGGAGCGCGGAGAACATCCGTTGAAGGGCGATCCCCGACAGTCGGGCGGCCAGACGCCTGCCGTCCCAGGCCCCCAGGATCGCCGCGCCGGCGAAGGGGCCGAGCGTCGCCGGATCGAGTGTGGTCGGCCCCACCGCCAGTCGGGCGGTGAGCGCGGCTACGGAATTGACGGCGATCACGACCAGGCTCGTACCGACCGCCAGGCGCATGCGCAGCGACAGGACCGTCACCAGGGTGGGCACGGCCAGGAATCCTCCGCCGACGCCGAGCAGACCCGTGACGGTGCCCAGACCCGCTCCCGCGCCCATCACCTTGCCGACGCCCTGAGCCCCACCGGCCGACGTCCCCCGCGCGCCTCGATCGGGTTCGCCGTGCTCCGCCGACTCGCCCGGGCCGGCATTGCGGAGCATCGCGATGGCGGCGAGCAGCGTGACCACCGCGAACGCCGTCGTGAGCGCGGCCTTGGGGATGTGGCCCGCCAGGATGGAAGCGGCGATGGCGGGGAGCACGCCGGCCGCGGCGAAGACCACGCCGACCCGCCAGCGCACGGTCCCGGCTCTGGCGTGACGGAACACGGCCGTCACCGAGGTCGCGGTCACGACGATCAGGCTGGTGGTGGACGCCTCGGCCGGCGCCACGTGCAGCAGGTACACCAGTGCGGGTACGGCAAGGACTCCCCCACCGCCACCGAGCGCGCCGATGGCGAGCCCGACCGCGGCGCCGGACACGAGCGCGACGATCAGGACGCTCACCCGGGGGCCGAAACGTCGGTTGTGGCGCGGCTCACGGGGAGTCCGGTCGTGCGATGGGGTGCTCGTCGCGGTAGGAGGCGAAGCCGCCCCGGAGATCGCACACGTTCGTGAAGCCCGCCGCACGCAGGACCGACGCGGCGATGGACGATCTGCGGCCGCTCGCACAGAACACGGCGACGGGCTCGCCGGGCACCAACTCGTGTATTCGTGACGGGAGTTCGGGGAGCGGGATCAGTTGGGCCCCGGGGATCGTGCCATCGGCGCGCACCTCGCCGGGGTTGCGGACGTCGACGACGCGCGTGTCCGCGCCGAGCGCGAGGAACTCGTCGACGCGATACCGTACGGCGATCCGAAGGTGTCCGGGCTCGATGCCGGGCGCCCCGTCGGCCAGCGCTCCCGGCACGCGGTCGAAGCCGATCCGGGCCAGCCGGTTGCGGGCCTCGCGTTCGGTGCCGGGGTCGCAGACGAGCAGGATGGGGCTGTCGGCGCTCAATACCTCGCCCGCGAGTTCGGCGAATCGACCGCACAGGGGGATGTTGATCGAGCCGCCGAGATGTCCGGCGGCGAACGCGTCGGGATCTCGGGTATCGAGCACGACGCCCCCGGTCGATGGGGCATGCGCGATCTCGGCGAAGGGCAGGGCGGGAACCGGGGTGGTCTCGTCCAGGGTCGACCGCCTCTGCCGATTGCGCGCGGCCGTGAACGGGAAGTAGCGCGGCACGCGGGTCCGCACGGAGCACAGCAGATCCACGAAGTCGTCCTCGGCCATGTCGGCCAGCGCGTAGTTCGTACGCCGTTGCTCTCCGATGGTGCTGCAATGCGCCGCGGACAGGTTGCCGCCGCACGACGACCCGCTCCCGTGGGCGGGATGGACGCCCGTGGCGTCCGGGAGGGTGAGCAGGCGTCGGGTGGAACGGTACAAGGCGCGTGCCGATTTCTCCGGCGACCAGCCGGCGCCGGCGGCCAGATCGGGACGTCCCACGTCGCCGACGAACAGCGTGTCCCCGGTCAGGACGCCGAAAGGCACCCGGTCGCCCGCGCGGGCTCGCACGACCACGCAGATCGATTCCGGGGTGTGCCCGGGGGTGTGCAGGATCTCGAGTTCGACCTCACCGAGCGAGAGTTTGCGGCCGTCGTGCAGCGGATGGACGGCGAAGTCGACCCGGGCCGTGGGGCCGTAGGAGATCCGCGCCTCGGTGCGGGCGGCGAGTTCGAGGTGTCCGGACAGGAAGTCGGCGTGCACGTGGGTTTCGATGACCCGCTCGATGTTCAGGTTCAGTCGTGCCGCGTCGGCGATGTACTCGCCTACATCGCGTTGGGGGTCGACCACGACGGCGCGTCCCGAAACGCGGTCGCCGACGAGGTACGAGGCGTGGGAGAGACAGTCCAGGTAGTACTGCTTGAAAACGAGCGTGTCGACGCGTTCCACTGCGGAGCTCCCGCCGGGTCGGATGGGTGATTTCTTCGGGTGCGGCGAACACGGACGGGCGCGACTCGTCGCGGCGGCCTCGCGGCGGGGGTGGCGATGTTGTCAGGCGCGCCCGCGAAGCATCAGGTTCCAGTACAGGAACGGCAGTCCGTAGCGCTTGAGGTACCACATGTCGGTGCGTTCCCGGGTTGTGTCGATCACCGGGATGGAGGGGGTGGGCCTCATCGAATAGTCGAATTCCGCGAGCAGCATCTTGCCCCGGGCGGTGGTCAGCGGGCAGGACGCGTAGCCGTCGTAGCGGGCCGGTGGATTCAGCCCGCTCAGGTGCGCGAGGAGGTTTCGCACGACGACCGGGGCCTGCCGGCGCACGGCGGCGCCGGTCTTGGAATTCGGGGACGAGCCGACGTCGCCCAGCGCGAAGACGTCGGGGTAGCGCGGATGTTGCATGGTCCACTGATCGACGAGGACGTAGCCCGCGGGGTTCTCGGGGTCGGCCAGGGGGCTCTTCTTGATCCAGTCCGGAGCACTCTGGGGAGGCACCAGGTGCGCCATGGTGTAGGGCAGCGTGGTGGTCGCCCGGGTGCCGTTGTGGGTGACCACGACTTCCTTGGACCCGGAACGGACCTCGCTCACCTCGCTGTCGAAGTGCACGGTGATGCCGTATCGCCGAACGACCCGATCCAGGACGCGAGAGAACTCCGGGACCGCGAACATGGTGGGCGTCGGGAGCACCAGGTGCACATCGATGTTGCCCAAGACGCCTTCCCGGCGCCAGTAGTCGGCGGCCAGGTAGGCGATCTTCTGCGGCGCGCCGCCACATTTGATGGGCCCCGACGGCATGCCGAACACGGCGGTGCCCGATCGGGTGTCCCGGATGAAGCGCCATGTCGCCGGTGCCGTTTCGGGCAGATAGTTGCTGGAGACGCCCTCCTCACCGAGCGTGGCCTCCAGTCCGGGGATTCTCGACCAGTCGAGCTGGATCCCGGGACACACCACGAGGCACTCGTAGGCGACGGTCCTCCCGTCGTCCAGGGTGACCTCCCGCACGTCGGGATCGATGCGGACCGCGCTCCGATGGATCGACCGCACTCCCCGAGGCACGACGGACGCCTGCGGGCGTGTGCTCTCCCCGATCGCCGCCAGCCCGCCGCCGACCAGGGTCCACAGCGGTTGGTAGTAGTGCCGGGTGGCCGGGTCGATGATCGCGATGTCGCGCTCACCGGAGCGGCGCAGCCGTGCCGCCACGGTGATACCCGCGCTCCCTCCCCCGATGATCACTGTCCGATGACGTTGCGTCGACACCATCACGACCTCCGCATCAAATGTCCAGACATTTAATATGGCCAGAGGCCTCCGGCTTGCGCAAGTGAATGTCCGTACATTTTGATTCCGGCTCATGCGGGGGCGTCCGAGTCACTCGGACGGTTCGGCGGCCCCGAGCCGGCGAAATGCAGCCTTGCCCGGACCACCGGTGATGCCGGGCAGGCGCGGCGTCGGCGACATGTCCCCCTGTCGCGCGGCCTCCCACGAAGACTCGCGGCGAGGCGCGACGACAGCGCAGGATCGGGACACGCACCGACTCGAAAAGGCGGGTGCCGGGCCGAACCAGGGGCGGCGACGGCGGTACCGGGAGATACCACACGGCGCCGTCGGGAGCGCGCGGGGCGGGGGCGGATGTCCGGCGCACACGACACCGCCCGCCGACGGGCGCCGGAACTCCCGGACCGGGTCGGCATCACCGACCCGCCCCGGGTGTTCCGCGCCCACCCCGCACCGGATCTCCGCCGCGCGGCCCGGCGCCCGACCGCCGATCGTCGACGAGCCCGTCACCGCGCCGGACGTCACCGCCCGAAGCCGAGATCCTCGACCCGCCCGGTCCTCAGATCTGGCAGGCGATCTCGTCCGCGACCCGCTCGCCGGAGGCCACCGCCGCGTTCAGGGTGGAGTTGTCCACGTCGGTGTGCTCGCCCGCGAAGTGGATCCTGCCCTCCTGGACGCCCTCGTAGCCGGCGATCGAGGTGTACTGGCCGACCCGGTAGTAGTGGTAGGCGCCCAGCGACCAGGGGTCGAGCGACCAGTGGTCCTCGTACGCCTTGCCGTTGTACGCCGCCGCGGTGCCCGGGAACAGGTGCTCGATCTGTCCGTGGAACCATTGCACGTCGGCGGCCGGTGCCGGGCCGTGCGCCGCTCCGGTGAGGGTGTTCCGGGCGGTGTCGCCGCCGGGGAAGTTCACCAGCAGGGCCGGCGCGCCGTTCTCGCCCAGGTGCACCGAACCGTCCCAGGCGGTCTGGTAGCCGGCCGGGCCGGTGTTGCTGATGCCGTTGCCGCCGACCGCGGGCCAGGTCTTGCGGGTGAGCTGGGTGACGATCTTCGCGTTCTGTCCCATGCCCTGCTCACGGATCGCCTTGAGTTTGAGCGCGGACAGACTCGCACCGGACAGGTCGACGTCGCGCAGCGTGCTGAACGGCAGGGCCAGCACCACGTGGTCGGCGGTGACCGAGACCGTGCTGCCGGCGTGGTCGAACGTACAGGTGTAGCTGCCGGTGGCGTTCCGCCGCAGTGCGACCAGTCGATGGCCCGGTTTGACGGCGCCCGCCGGGAGTTGCGCGACCATGCCACTGACCAACTGGTCGTTCCCGTCGACGATATGGTACTTCTCGTCGAAGCCGCCGCCGGCGAAGACCTCGGAGGAGCCGAGGAAGCCGATCAGGCTCATCGCCGAGGAGTCGCCCGGCTCGCCGCCCGATTGCAGTTGCAGCGCCTGGATCAGTTGGCCGAGCCGGGAATCCGCCGGCAGCCCGATCTCCGCGAGGTAGTCCAGAGCGGACATCCGGTCGAGCCGACGCGCCTCGGCGGTGAAGTTGTTGTAGCGGGGCGTCCCCGCGGCGGCGAAGGAGGCGCTGAACGCGCTGTAGGCGTGCGCGACCCAGTCGTCCTGCTGGGCGATGCCGTCGTACCCGGCGCCGTTGATCCACGCCTTGTAGTCCCCGGTGGCCAGCGCCCCGCCGGCGGCGATCTCCTTGTTCAGACCCAGTCGGCGGGAGAGGGCGAGGATCGCGGTGTCGGTGGAACTGATGAACGAGCCGCCGTGCTCGTGCACTTGGCCGCCGGCGAAGTAGCCGCGCAGGGACCGGCATCGGCCACCCAGGTGAGTGTCGGCCGCCTCGTACACGGTCGCGGCGACGGGGGTACGACCCGTCCAGAGTCGGTGTGCGCAGCGCAGTCCGGCCAGACCCGCGCCGACCACGACGATGCGCGGTGCGCCGGCCGGCGTGGTCGCCGAGGCGCGTGCGGGTGTGAGCAGCCCACCCGGCAGTGCGGCGGCGACGGCGAACGCGCCCGCGCCGCCGAGGAGTCGGCGTCGACCGGGGTCGGCCGCGGCCTCGCGCTCCTCGGCGCGGCGGGCCCGTTCGCGCCGGACGGCCTCGGCCCGCTCGCCGGCCACCTCGGCCACGGGCAGGCCGCGCCGGCGAGCCTCGGCGTGGGTGGCGAAGACGGCGCGCAGCGGTGCGGGCAGCCCGGCGCGGTCGACGGTTCGTGCGGGGGCGGATCGTGGGCCGAAAGGTTCCTTGGGCATGAAATCCCTCGTCTCGGGATCGTGGCGACAAGTGGCGAGCGGTGATGTTCGCCCTGTCGGGCGAACGCGGCCTGTTGCGGCAGGAAGACCCGGACCGGTCGGCGAGCGAAGCGCGACCTGTGCGATGGGACGAGAGTGAAGCGCCTGCGCATCACCGATGTCAACAGTGTTGCGCAGGCGCTGTGGGAGAGATCTTCGTTTGTCGCGGGGGTGCTCCGGACCGGTTCGCCCGTGCGGCCGGGGTGTCAGTCCTCCCGGATCGCGGCCGCGCGCTGCTCGATCGCGGTGATCAGCGCCTCCACCCGGGCGTGGAAGATCCGGTCGTGCGAGACCTCGGCCAACTCCGCGCCCAGCCGGGTGATGTGCGGGAATCCGCGCCCGTCCACCAGCCGGTACTCGATCTTCCAGGCGGACTCGTCCGACGCCCGGACCTCGGGATCGAACAGCAGATAGGCCGCGCGCTGGCCGACATACGCCAGCAGCGAGTCGCCGACCATCCGGTAGTGCAGGGCCGCGTCGGCGCCGTCGAGGCCGGCTTCGGTGACCATTCCGAGGATGAGTTCGACGACGCGGAACTCGTTGGCGCGTCTGGTGGTCCGGCTGGCCATGGTCGAGGCGACCACCGGGTACTTCAGCGCGACGGCGAGCGAGCCGTCGGCCAGCGCGCGCAGTCGATCCCGCCAGTCGAGGCCGTCGGGGATGCTGTCCAGCACCTCGCCCAGCGTGCGGTCTGCGACGGACAGCAGCAGCTCGTCCTTGTCGCGGAAGTGCCGGTAGATCGCGGTCGGGTCGGTGCCCAACTCCTCGCCGAGGCGACGGATCGTGAACGCGTCCGCGCTGCCCCGCGCCGCGATGCGCAGGCTCGCGTCGATGATCGCCTCGGGGGTCAGCTGGGTGCCGGTTCTCTTGCTGCGGACTGGGGTTGCGGGTGGTTTCGGCATGGTGGGGCCAGTGTATCGATTCGACCGTCGGAGTGCGCATCACTGTTGACAGCAGTGTTGCGCTGCCGTTTCACTCCTCACCACGGCCCACGCCCACCGAATTCACCGGGCCGAGGCACGCCGTGCGGACACCACGCACCGCCCCGAACACCGAACCGGCACCGAACCGGCACCGGCACCGGCACCGAACACCGCACGCGGAACACCGCACCGACCCGAAGGACGCGTTGATGGGGACCACCCGGCCCAGGGCCGACACCGTTTTCGTAGGGGGCAGGGTCTTCACCGCGACCTCGCCCGCCCCGATCGACGCCGCGGTCGCGGTCCGGGACGGTCGGATCCTGACCGTCGCCGACGAGCACGCGGTGCGCGAACTCGTCCACACCGACACCGAGGTGGTCGACCTCGCGGGCGGCCTGCTCATCCCCGGATTCCAGGACGCGCACGTACACCCGGCGGTCGCCGGCGTACAGATGGGACGCTGCGATCTGGCGGGCGAACGCTCCGTCGACGGCTACCTCGCGGTGATCGCCGCCTACGCCGACGCCCGCCCCGACGCCGACTGGATCTGCGGCGGCGGCTGGTCCATGGACGTCTTCCCGGGCGGCATCCCCACCCGGGCCATGCTCGACGCGGTGGTGCCGGACCGACCCGTTCTGCTCACCAACCGCGATGGCCACGGCGCATGGGTCAACAGCCTCGCGCTGACCCTGGCCGGCGTCGACCGGAACACCCCCGACCCGACCGACGGCCGGATCGAGCGCGAGCCCGACGGCACCCCGGGCGGCATGCTCCAAGAGGGCGCGATGGACCTGGTCGGCGACCACGCACCGCCGGCCACCCCCGACGAGGCGCTCGCCGGACTGCTGGCCGCGCAGCACCACCTGCACCGACTCGGCGTGACCGCGTGGCAGGACGCCATGATCGGCGTCTTCCCCGGCAACCCCGACAACTTCGACGTCTACCTGCGCGCCGCCGGCGACGGCTCGCTCACCGCCCGCGTGGTCGGCGCCCTGTGGTGGGACCGCGAACGCGGCCTGGAGCAGATCCCGGACATCGTCGAACGCCGGCGCACCGGCCGCGTCGGTCGCTTCGCCGCCACCACCGTGAAGATCATGCAGGACGGCATCGCGGAGAACTTCACCGCCGGGATGCTGGAGCCCTACCTGAACGCATGCGGCTGCGCCACCGCCAACTCCGGCCTCAGCTTCGTCGATCCGAAGCTGTTGGCCGAGGCGGTCCGCGAACTGGACCGACTCGCCTTCCAGATCCACTTCCACGCACTGGGCGACCGCGCGGTCCGCGAGGCCCTGGACGCCCTGGCCGCCGCCCGCGCCGCCAACGGCGGCAACGACAACCGACACCACCTGGCCCACCTCCAAGTCGTGCACCCCGACGACCTGCCGCGCTTCGCCGCCCTGGGCGCCGCCGCGAACATCCAGGCGCTCTGGGCCGCCCACGAACCGCAGATGGACGACCTGACCATCCCGTTCCTGGGCCCCGAACGCGCCGCGCTGCAATACCCGTTCGGCGACCTGGCCCGCGCCGGCGCCCGACTGGTCGCGGGCAGCGACTGGTCGGTCAGCAGCCCCGACCCGCTGTGGGGCATCCACGTCGCGGTCAACCGGATCGTGCCGGACGACGCCCCCAACGCGCCCGCCGACCGGGCCCCCCGCAAGCCGTTCCTGCCCGAACAGGCGCTGACTCTGACCCAGGCATTGACCGCCTACACCGCCGGCAGCGCGTGGGTGAACCACCTCGACGACGTCACCGGCACGGTCGAGGCGGGCAAGTACGCCGACCTCGTCGTGCTGGACCGGGACCCGTTCGCGGGCCCGCCCCAGGAGATCGCCGGCGCCCGGGTCCGCCGCACCTACGTCGAGGGCCGCCCGGTCTTCGTCGCGAGCGACTGAGCATCCCGAACGACCGGGCTCGCCACCGACCCCGCGGCCGATCGAGCACGGACCCCGCCCCACCCGACCGCCACGCCCCACCTCCCGGAGGAAGACGATGCCCGCACCCCGTACCAAACGCCCAAGACGCCTCCGCCGCATCGCCCTCGCCTGCGCCCTCGCCGCGACGTTGGCCGCGAGCGCGTGCAACGGCGGCAGCGGCAAGCCGGCCGCGTCCGGCGACCGCGCCTACGAGTTGACCGCCAAGACGCCGCCCGGCACGCCGATCGACTCGTTCACCTGGTCGCTGTTCGCCGAACCCGCGTCGATCGACTACGCGTACGCCTTCGACTACCCGCCGAACCAGATCCTCGCCAACGTGTGCGAGAGCCTGCTGCGCTGGAACCCGGACCTGACCACCTCGCCCGGCCTGGCCAGTTCGTACACCAACCCGACACCGACCTCGTGGGTCTATGAGATCCGCCCCGGCGTGCGCTTCCACGACGGCACCGCACTGACCGCGGACGACGTGGTCGCCTCGCTGCGCCGCAACCTCGACCCGGAGGTCGGCAGCTACTGGGCCTACCCGTACCGCAACGTGCGATCGGTCGACAAGAGCGGCCCGATGCAGGTCACGGTGACCCTCGAGACGCCGGACTCCACCTTCAACAAGTACCTGGCCGCAAGCCCCGGCACGGTCGAGTCCGCGGCCACCCTGGCCAAGGCCGGCAAGGACTACGGGAACCCGGCCAAGGGCGTCAACTGCACCGGCCCGTTCGCGTTCTCCTCCTGGACCGCCGGCCAGTCGATCGTGCTCAAGCGCTTCGACGACTACTGGAACCCCGACCTCAAGGCCAAGTCGGGGCAGGTGAAGTTCGTCTTCCTGCCGGACGCCACCACCCGGGTCAACGCCTTCCAGACCGGCGAGGTGGACGGCGGCTGGATGGTCCCCGCCAACGCCTACGGGCAGTTGCGCGACACCCCGGCCGGCAAGCTCTACTTCGGCCGCAACACCACCGTCGCCGACGAGGTGGTCGGCAACCTCCAGGGCCCGCTCGGCGACGCCCGGGTCCGTCAGGCACTGCTGATGGCCATCGACCGCAAGGGCATCGTCGACGCCGGCGTGGGCGGCATCGGCCAAGTGGCGAACTCGCTGGTCACCGACGACGTGTGGACCGGCGCCCCCGGCCCGGTCCGGGACGAACTGACCAAGACGACGCCCACATACCCGTACGACGTGACCAAGGCGAAGGAACTGGCCTCCAAGGCCGGCGTCAACGGGCAGAAGATCGTGATCGCCACCAGCCCGCTGGACTCGCAGACCACGATCATCACCCAGGCCGTCGCCCAGGCCGCCACCGCGATCGGCCTGAAGCCGCAGATCGACACCATCTCGCCGGAGAAGTACTCCTCGCTGTTCACCGATCCCCAGGCGCGCAAGGGCATCGACCTGTTCCTGACCTTCTGGTACACCTCGATCACCGACCCGCTGGACATGTACGGCTCGCTGCAGACCGGCGCGTTCAGCAACTACGGCAGTTGGTCGCACCCGGAGTTCGACGCCGCGGTCAACCAGGCCCTGGGCGCCCCGGACCCCGCCGGGCAGTCCGCCGCGGCCGCGCAGGCCCAACAGATCGCACTGCGCGAACTCCCGTGGCTGCCGCTGTACACCTCGCCGGTGAGCGTCTTCCTCGGCAAGCGCATCACCGGCGTGCAGCCCTCCATCGCCTACCTCTACTACCCGTGGGCCGCCGAGATCGGGGCGAAGAGTTGACCCTCGCATCCTCGACCGAGGCAGCCGTGCCCGCCGCGACCCGCCGATCCGGCGGGCGCGGCGGGCGCGGCCCGGCGCTCGCCCTGGCCGCGCTGCGCCGACTCGCCGGCATGGCGACGACCCTGCTGGTCACCTCCTTTCTGGTGTTCTCCTCGCTCTACCTGGCCCCCGGCGACCCGGTGAGCTTCCTGGTCAAGGGACGCAGTCCCAGCCCACAGGAACTGGACACGATCCGCGAGCAGTACGGCTTCAACGACCCCTTTCCGGTGCGCTACTGGCACTGGCTGGAGGGCGTGTCGCAGGGCGACTTCGGCCGCTCGTACCTCTTCCACCAGGGCGTCGGCGACGTGGTCTGGGCCCGACTGCCCGCATCGCTCCTGCTGATCGGCGTCTCCATGCTGCTGATCGCGGTGTTCGGGGTCGGCGCCGGAATCGTCGGGGCGCTGCGCCGCGGGACCTGGGCGGACTCGACCGTACTGCTCATGGTCACCGTCGGCGCTGCGGTGCCCTCGTTCGTCGCGGCGATCCTGCTGCGCTCGGTGTTCGGCGTACAACTGGGCTGGTTCCCGACCTTCGGCAACGGCGAGGGGGCGCTGGACCGACTGCACCACGTGGTGCTGCCCGCGATCGCCCTCTCGGTGACCTTCACCGCGCTGGTCACCCGGGTGACCCGGACCGCGATGCTCGACGAACTGCGCCGCGAGCACGTCGAGGTCGCGCTCAGTCGCGGTATTCCGCGGCGCAGCGTGATCAGGCGACACGTACTGCGCAACGCGCTCGGACCGATCGTGACCGTCTCGGCCCTGCTCGTCTCCGGAATGCTGGTGAGCACCGCACTGGTGGAGACCGCGTTCGGCATGGCCGGCGTCGGCTCGCTGCTGGTGCAGGCGGTGAGCCAACAGGACTTCCAGGTGGTGCAGGCCGTCGTGCTGCTCGTGGTCGCCGCGTTCGTGCTGATCAACGCCCTGGTGGACCTGCTGTATCCGCTGATCGACCCGCGGGTCGCGGCACGAGGGAGCGCCCGATGAGCGCCGTCACGCTTGACTCCGCCACCGCCCCGCCACGCCGCGACCCGTTGCGCCGACTCCGCCGACTCGGCGGCTCGTGGCTGGTGAACACGTGCCTGGTCATCCTGGCGGTGTTCCTGGTGGTCGCCCTGGCCGCACCCTGGCTGGCCCCACAGGACCCCAGGTTCGGCGCGTTGTCGGAGACCTTCGCCGACCCGGGCGCCGCCCACTGGCTGGGCACCGACCAGGGCGGCCACGACACCTTCTCGGCCCTGATCGAGGGCACCCGGACCAGTTTGTTCGGGCCGCTGGCGGTGGTCGTCTTCGCCACCGTCGCGGGCATCGCCGTGGGACTGTTCAGCGCGTGGCGCGGCGGCTGGATCGACGCGGCCATCGGGCGCGTCCTCGACATCCTGTTCGCCTTCCCGGCGCTGCTGCTGGCGATCCTCGCGGTCGCCCTGTTCGGCAAGGGTCCGACCGCGCCGGTGCTGGCCATGGCCGTCGCCTACCTGCCCTACACCGCACGCCTGGTCCGCGGCCTGGCCGCCGCGGAGAAGTCCCGGCCCTACATCGCCGCCTACCGGATCCAGGGCCACTCACCGGTGTTCGTCTCGGTCCGCGGCCTGCTGCCCAACATCACACCCACCGTGCTGGCCCAGGCCACGGTCAACTTCGGCTACGCGCTGCTCGACCTCGCGGCGCTGTCCTTCCTGGGCCTGGGCGTGCAACCGCCTACGCCCGACTGGGGCTCGATGATCAACCAGGGGCAGTCCGCCGTCCTCCAGGAACGACCGCTCTCCGCGATCGTGCCCGCGGTCGCGATCGTGCTGGTGGTCGTCGCGTTCAACGTCGTCGGGGAACACCTCGCCGACCGGGTCGCGGGAAGGGACGCCCGATGACCCTGCTCGACATCGACGCGCTGAGCGTCACCCTCCCCGGCCTGGCCCGCCCGATCCTGGACCGCGTCGAACTGAGCGTCGCCGCCGGTGAAACCGTGGCCCTGGTCGGCGAATCCGGCTCCGGCAAGTCGGTCACCGCCCGCGCCGCGCTCGGCCTGTTCCCGCCCGGCGCCGACCTGGCCGGCCGGGTCCGGGTGGAGGACATCGACCTGGTCGACGCCGACGCCGCCCGGCTGCGCGAGGTGCGGACCCACATCGCGGCGATGATCTTCCAGGACCCCCGGGCCGGGATCAGTCCGGTGCGCCGGATCGGCGACTTCCTGACCGAGGCGCCGCGCCTGGTCGGCGGCTGGTCCCGGGCCCGCGCGAACGCCCGCGCGGCGGAACTGCTGGCCGCGGTCGGCCTGCCCGACCCGGAGCGCCACCTGCGACAATTTCCGCACGAGATGTCCGGCGGCATGCTGCAACGCGTGATGATCGCCGCCGCCCTGTGCGGCGAACCCAGGCTGTTGTTGTGCGACGAGCCGACCACGGCCCTGGACGTCGCCACCCAGGCCGAGATCCTGGCCCTGCTGGGACGCCTGCGCCGCGAGCGCGACCTGGGCCTGCTGCTGATCACCCACGACATCGAACTCGCGGCCGCCTCGTGCGACCGGATCTACGTGATGTACGCGGGACGGATCGTGGAGACCGCGCGCGCGGCCGAGTTGTTCGCCCGCCCCCGTCACCCCTACACCGCCGGACTGCTCGGCTCCTCCCCGCCGCTGGAAGGACCGTTGACCCGGCTCACCCCCATCCCGGGCGCGCCGATGAGCCTGTCGGAGTCCGCGACCGGGTGCGCGTTCGCGCCGCGCTGCCGGTTCGTCGAGCCGGGACGGTGCGATCAGGCGCCGCCCGCGCTCGAACCGCACGGCGCCGGTCGGGTCGCCTGCCATCGCGCGGACGAACTCGGGCCGTCCGTGCTCGCCCGCCTCGCCCCGGACTCGGAGGACCGTTGACCACCGACGTCACGCCCCATGACGGCACACCCCTGATCGAGGTCAGCGGCCTGCGCAAGACCTATCGCACCGGCGCCGGCGAGGTGGTCGCCGTCGAGGACCTGTCCTTCTCGCTGCCGGTCGGTGGCGCGCTGGGCCTGGTCGGCGAGTCCGGATCGGGCAAGACCACCACGGCCCGGATGCTGCTCGGTCTGGAACGCCCCGACGCGGGCCGGATCGTGGTGCGCGGCACGCCCCTGGCGGAAGCCGTGCGCGGCCGGGCCGCCCGGTTGGCCCGGGCCAAGGCGGTCCAGATGGTCTTCCAGGATCCCTACCTGTCCCTGGACGGACGGCTGTCCATCGGCGCGACGCTCGACGGCGTACTGCGACTGCACGGAGTGCGCGATCCGGCCGCCCGCGGCACGCGGATCGCCGAACTGCTGGCCCAGGTCGGCCTCGGCCCCCGGGAGGCCGCGACCCGACCGCGCGCACTCTCCGGCGGCCAGCGCCAACGCGCGGCCATCGCCCGGGCGCTGGCGGTGGAGCCCGCGCTGCTGGTCCTGGACGAGGCGGTCTCGGCGCTGGACGTCTCGGTCCAGGCGCAGGTGCTCAATCTGCTCGCCGACATCCGCCGGGACACCGGCATCGCACTGATCTTCGTCAGCCACGACCTGGCCGTGGTTCGCTACCTGTGCGACGAGGCGCTCGTGCTGCACCGGGGCCGTACCGTGGAGCACCGGCCCGTCGGCGACCTGCTCACCGCGCCCACCGACCCCTACACCCGACTGCTGCTCGCCTCGATCCCGCGCCCCGGCTGGGACCCGGAGCACATCGCCCGACAACGCCGCGAACTACCCGCACCGACCCCGGGCGCCGCAATCCCGAACACCCGGTGACGCGGCGGACATCGCCGGATCCGGCAGCGGACCGGGGCCGCCCCCGTGTCCGACCCGTCCGCGACCCCCGGCACCCGACGCACGCACCCCCGGAGGCAGCACGGTAGTTCTTCCGATCGACGGTGCTCCGGGGGTGCCCTCCCCGGCTGGGGAGGGCACCCCCGGAGCGGGGGATGCGCGCCTACCGGTGGAAGGTCAGGCGGTGTGACCGCGCAACTACCGGGCGGCCAGCGCGTGGATCGTCCCGTCGTCGGTCAGGGCGAACAGCCAGTCACCGCTGATGGAAGGCGCCGAAGCCGGCCCGGCGCCGAGGTTGTACTCGGTCAGCAGCTTGCCGGTGACGCGGTCCAGGACAACCAGCCGACCGTCCCAGGTACCGGCGTACACGAAGGACTCGGTCACCAGGGCGTGCATCGTCGGCGACCCGGCTCCCGGGGTGGTGCATCCCATCGCGACCCGCCACTTGTCGTCCTGGGGACTCTCGCCGGGCAGGTAGCCGACGCCGGTCTGCCACAACGGCTTGGCGGGGTCGACCGCCGTGGTGTCGTACGCGCGGACGACGCCGTCGCGCCCCGCGATGTAGGCGATGCCGCCCCGGACCGCGGGGCTGGTCACCGGGGCGGAACCGGGCTCGCAGGTGGAGCCGCCGCCCACACTCGACTGCCAGGTGACCGCACCCTGCTTCTTCGGGTCGTGCCCGCGGGCCCCGCTCGCGGTCATCGTCACGAGCTGCGGGTTGCCGTTCGCCGGATCGGTCAGGACCGGGGAGGAGTGGCTGTCGATCCCCCCGGCGGTGCCTTGCACCCACAGCCGGCTGCAGGTCGCCAGGTCCATGGCGACCAAGGTGCTGCTGGAGTCCGTGTGCAGGTATGCGGTGTCCGATCCCGGCTCGCGTACCGCCGTGCTGTGGAACTGGCCCCAGTTGGTCGCTCCGCCGAAGCCTCCCAGCAGGTCACCGCTCTTGGCGTCGCGGCACTGGATCCTGTCCCAGTCCTGGTAGACGGCGACTGTTCGCCGCGCGTTCTTCAGGTCGAACACGCTGACCGGCCCTCCGGCGCGGCCGTAGCGGCGCACCGTGTTCCCGTGCTGCTCCTCCTTCTCGATCGCCTGCCAGACCACTCGGCCATTGGACGCGTCGAGTGCGTAAATACGGCCGACCGCCGTCGTCAGGTAGACCTTCCCGTCGTCGAACGTCGGCGCGGACTCCGCGTCGCCGTCCAGGTACGTGCGCCAGATCTCGCGGCCGGACGCGACGTCGTAGGCGAGCATCATGCTGTGCGGCGAGTCGAACGCCCGGGACGAGACGATCACCTTGCCGTCGACCACCACCGATCCGTTGAGGTTGAACTGCTCGCCGGTGTTGGCCGCCCAGCGCAGGTCCAGCGCGGTGCCCGGTTCATCGGCACTCGCGGAGCGCCCCGCTTCGTCCCCGCCCTGACGAACCCAGTCCTGGCCGGTGTTCGGGTTGTCCAACCGACCCTTGGGAACCACCTCGAAGGTGTTCGTGATCGTGGTCCACGGCTTGCCCTTCGTGTCGACCGCGGTCATCTCCGCCGTGTACGCGCCGGGGGGAAGAGGTTTGGTCGCGGCGCTTGCCCGGGTCCAGGAAGTCCGCACCGCAGGACACGGCTCCGGTACGCCCCCGGGGGGCGTGTAGCAGTTTTGGATACCCGTCCTGGGCACCTTGCCACCGAACGTCAATCGGCTCTCCTCCCGGACCTTGCCGCGCGCGTCGCGGATGGTCAGCCGGGCCGTGGCCGGGGTGCGGCCGTCGTCCTCGGCGTAGAGTTCGATCGGGATTTCGGTACCCGTGCCGTGCACGCTGCCCTGCGCCGGGCTCACCAACGCGGCGTCGTCGTCGATGGCGAACTGGCGGTGGACGCCCATCACATAGCCGGTGTCCTCGTTCTCCGAGGTCCGGGGATTGTCGGTGATCCCCTTGAAGTCGAGGATCTTGTAGTCCGGGCGCGCGCCGTCGATACCGTACGTGCCTTGGTTGTTGACCTCGACCGACCGGTCGAAGGCGCCGCGACGGAACTCGGCCTGCTGGTTGTGGCCGGCGGCGAACATGCGTACGTCGTACTTGGCGAGTTCGTCGATGGTCGGCTGCATTCCGGCGCCGGGGCCCCACACGGTGAACAGGGAGCGATGCGCGAAGACGAACACCTGCTTGCCCACGGCGTGACGCTTGAGGTCCTCGCGCAGCCACGCCAACTGCGGTGCGAGGCCGCTGGAGTCGTAGTTGTTCTCGAGTACCACGATGTGGCGCCCGTTGCGGTCGAAGCTGTACCACTCGGGGCCCAGGTTTCTGCGGAAGTACTCCAGACTGCCGCCGTATCCCTGGGAGGTGGCGGTGCCGCCGACGTCGTGATTACCCATCACCGGGTAGAACGGGTGCCCGAGCTTCCCGTCGACCAGTCCCTTGCGCAGGATGTCGTACCCGCCCTGACGGCGGGGCTCCGCGGCGTAGTCGGTGACCGTCAGGTCGCCCGTCGTGATGGTCAGGGTCGCGCCGTCGACCTCGGACATCGCCTCGACCTGACCGGTCCACTGCGGCAGCGTCGTGGCCGCGGCCCCGTCCTGGGTGTTGCTGACCTCGACGTCGGAGACCATCTCCCACGTCTCGGTCGGATTGGCGGCGTTCCCGTCCGGCATCAGGGCGAAGTCGACACCGGTGCGGGGCCCGGTGCCGTCGGGCACCTTGCGGAAGAACCCCGGGACGTAGTCGTCGCGCAGGGTGGGCGTGTACCCGTTCGGCGAGACGATGCTGACGAGGTCCGTCTCCCGGCGCGACAGGTCCACCGAGAGGCTGTACGAGCCGTCGGCGCCGGTGGTCGTCCAGACCGCACCGTCGGTGACGTCGACGCCCGGCATCGGCGTCTCGCCGTTGTCCCGCACCCCGTTGGCGTTGCCGTCCGCGTACACCGTGCCCTGAACCGTCACCGGGGCGGCGGTCACCGCCGGGTCGGCGGCGAAGGCCACGCCGGAGACCGCCTGCTGCGCCAAGCCGGCCATGATCGCGGCACCGCCGACGGCGATCCTCGCGCGGCGTCGACGGGAGGCCCGGACCGGACGCGGCGGCAGCGCGCGGTATCGAAGCACCAGGCACACGATGACCAGCACGATCGCGGCGGCGAGCGCCACGCCCACCACCAGCGGGCGCCACGGGAACGAGAAAGCCGTGGGAGCCGCATGCACTCCCGCCGCGTCGACGATCGGCGTCGCCGCGGTCGCGTCGACCGTCGTGCCGTCGAACTCGGTGATCACCTGGGCCAGTTCGCCTTGCTTCAGCAGCGCGGACAGGTCCAACTTGTCGACGTGGCAGCCCCACGCCAGTTCGACCACGACACCGCCGGGTACTCCGCCGCTGTCGCCGGCGACGCCCGATCCGCTCGCGGGGCAGTCGGCGGTGAGCAGGCGCGACGCCCAGGCACCGGCCTGCTCCGGGGACACCAGGTCGCGGTGGACGATCAACCGCCCGCTGGTGACGCCGTCCTTGGTCGAGACGACGAGTTCGGCATGTTGTGGCGACACATGCGCCGACGCGGACTGGACTCCGAAACACAAACCGAAGACGAGCAGCACAAGACCTGCCTTGGCTGCCCCACATATCCATTTCATGCGGCGGAGGCTATTTCCGCCGGGCGTATTTTCCGCCGCGCGCGCGGAGAGTTTGTCGTCGGGACGGCGAGAGTTCGCCTATGGGCCATGTCGTGACGAAGCGCGATCGATTCCCTTCACGCAGCCGCCGCTCGCCCGTAACCCGGCAGGCGTCCGGCGAGTGATAGCCCGCTTCCCATCACGGACCGTCGTTTCGCCGGCGGCGAGGGCAGGGGGCGCCGCCGGGAATCCCTGCCGATCGGTCGCTTCCGAAGCGGGACCGCCGCTCTCCTCTCGCGGCCGGCCCGACCGCTGGTCACTCGGTGCGGATCGCGCCAAGTCCTCATCACCGCGGGGGCGTCGCGCGCGAACGACGCGACACCCGGCGAGGGAGTGCGATCCCGTGGCCGGCCGGCCCGCGGGAGCGTGTCATCGTCCCGCGGGTATCGTGCTCTCGACAGCAGCGGAGAGGGTGTGGGCGTGACGGCCGAGGCAGAGGGCTTCGATCGCCTGGTCGAACCGTTCCGTTCGGAATTGTTGGCGTACTGCTACCGGATGCTCGGCTCGGCGCACGACGCCGAGGACTTGGTCCAGGACACCTACCTGAGGGCGTGGCGGGCGCGCGAGCAATACGACGAGACTCGCAGTTCACCGCGTACCTGGCTCTACCGGATCGCGACGAACGTCTGCCTGACCGCCTTGGAGGCCCGCGGCCGCCGACCGCTGCCGTCGGGTCTGGTGGCCGCCTCGGAGCCGCTCGCGCCGCTCACGCCGGGAGAGAACCTCGCCTGGCTCCAGCCCCTGCCGGACTCCTTGCTGGACGCGGGCGATCCGGCCGGGATCGTGATCGAACGCGGCAGCCTGCGACTGGCGTTCGCCGCCGCCCTGCAACATCTGTCGGCGCGTCAGCGTGGCGCGCTGATCCTGCGTGACGTGCTCGGCTTCTCCGCGGCAGAAGCAGCGGAAATCCTCGGCACCACCGTCGTATCGGTGAACAGTTCCCTCCAGCGGGCGCGTACCCGGGTGAAGGAGGTCGGGGGTCGACCGGAGCGTGTCGGCGAGCCGTCGACCGCCGAGCAGCGCGCCTGGGTCGATCGCTACATGAAGGCGTTCGAGCAGGCCGATGTCGAGGGTCTCAAGCGGCTGCTCACCCAGGACGTGATCATGGAGATGCCGCCGATGCTCAACTGGTTCGCGGGCCGCGGCAACTACGGCCTGTTCATGGAGTGGGTCTTCGAGGCCGCCGGAACGGACTGGCACCTGAAGCCGGTCGCGGCCAACGGCCGGCCCGGTTTCGCCGCCTACCGGCGCGTCGGTGGCGGATACGAGCTGCACACGCTCCAGGTCTTCACCGTCACCACCCAAGGCATCAGCCGGAATTCGGTGTTCCAGGAATCCGAGGTCTTCGGTCCCTTCGGACTGGCGACCCGACTCGACGCCCGGGGACTAGCGACCATCTGATCGCCGCCCGGGTGAGCCCGATGAGGATCGACGCCGACGGCGTGTACGGGCAGTCGTAGCCGGACTGCTTCGTGCCGGGGTACGGCCCGGAGGTGATGCCGATCCGGCAACGTCTCCCGGTCGAGCACGCCTCGACATCTTTTTACCGCGGGCGCGATGAGTTCCGACCCCGCCGCCGGTATGTAGTGACGAGTTCGCCGGAACACCCCGGGCGAACCGTTCACAAGGGAGATCCGATGTCCGACAGTCGTGCGGAAGACCGGGCCGCCATCCAGGCCGTCCTGGTTGACTCCTACAAGGCCTGGGAGGGCGGCGACGCCGAGCGCATGGTCGCCGACTACACCGTGGACGCGACCGCCATCATGACCGGCTCGCTCCGCGACAGCCGAGAGGTGATCCGCGAGAACATGGCCCTGGCCTTCGCCGGGCCACTCAAGGACACCTCGACCTACAACAGGCAGCTCAGCCTCCGCTTCGTCGGCAGGGACGCCGCGATCGTCGTCAGCGAATCCGGCATCCTCTTCCCCGGCCAAGCCGAGGTTCCGGACTCGGGCAAGGTGAACGCGACCTGGGTTTTCGAGAAGCGGGACGGCCGGTGGCTCATCGCCGCCTATCACAACAGCCCGGCGGCGACGCCTGGGCAGTGAACCCTTCCCGGTAACCGGTGGGCGGTAACCGGTGGGCGGTAGCCGTGTGTTGCGGCCATACTCGGCGTGTATACGCGCCGAGTATGGTCCGCCCGCCGGCCCTCGGCCGCCAGGATCGGCGCGCACTACGCGCCACCGTCCCAGGCCCGCCGTCGAAGACGGGCTCGCCACGTGCCTGCCCATTGCCGCGCCCATGTGTGGAACGCCGTCACCGGGTGGGGGTAGCCCCCCGATGGATACGGCCGCGAGCCCCATCGTCGGTGGACTGCGTTGCCCGACAGGCTTGTTGCTCACGGGGATCGGCCCCGAGGTTCACAACTCGGAAGAATCGGGGGCTGGGATGAAGCGCGTACATCGGGTGTTGGTGACCGCGGCAACGGCTTTGGCGGTGGTCGCGGTGCCGTCCGCCGCGCTTGCGTCGCCGGCGAAGGCGGATCGCAGCGGGTTGCAGAAGGGGCTGGACGACATCACCGCGAACGGCGCCGTGGGTGCGCTCATGGAAGTGCGTGGCGACGGCGGCGTGTGGCGGGGCACGAGCGGTGTCGCCGCGTTGGGCACGACGCGGGAGATGCCGGCGCACGGCCGGTTCCGGGTGGGCAGCATCACGAAGACGTTCGTGGCCACCGTCGTCCTGCAACTCGTGGACGAGGGCCGGTTCCACCTGGACGACACGGTCGAGAAGTGGCTGCCCGGCGTCGTCCCCGGAGGTCATCGGATCACCGTGCGGCAACTCCTCAACCACACGAGCGGGGTGCCCGACTACCGTCGCACGCTGCCGATGCCGCCGACGCCGGAATTCGAGGCCGACCGGTTCCGGACCTGGTCCGCGACCGAGCTGATCCAACGCGCGGTGGCCCAGGCGCCGACTTCCGAACCGGGGACCCGGTACGCGTACTCCAACACCGGCTACCTCCTGCTCGGCGAAATCATCCGGAAGGCGACCGGCCGGTCGTACGCCGAGGAGATCGAGCGCCGGATCATCGAACCGCTGCGGTTGCACGGCACCTCGCTGCCGGGGACGTCGTCGCGTATCCGCGGGCCGCACCCGCACGGCTACATACCGGTACGGCAGGGCGACGAGACACGACTCGTCGACTTCACCGAGATGAATCCGTCGCTGATGGGCGCGGGCGGCGAGATGATCTCCACGACCCAGGATCTCAACGGTTTCATGGCCGAACTGGTCGGTGGGCGCCTCCTGCCCGGTCGCCTGCTCGACGAAATGAGGACGGCGGGCGTCGAAGGGAGGCAGTACGGGCTGGGACTGCAATGGCAGGACACCTCGTGCGGGGTTCGCGTATACGGCAACGACGGTGACGCCTTGGCCTACCAGACCTGGTCGTTCTCCACGCAGGACCGGCGCCGCCAGGTCACGATCGCACTCACACCCGACTTCCGCGGTGACCCCGACGACGCCGTCGAAGCCCTCCTGGACAAGGCGATCTGCGACTGACCGTCGACCGGCCGAATTTCCGAGAAGGACGGTGAGGTCTATGCCGTAGCCAACTCGGAGGGAGAGATCCGCTTCAACGAGATCTGGGCGGGAGTCGACGATCGGCAGGCCATCCTGGCGTCGATCAAGAACGACGTGGCCGAAGGATACTGGGCCGGGGGCTCCCCGGAGAATCCGATGGCAATCGCAACGCACTAATTCGGTCATATTCTTCAATTCACCGCCCAGAAACTCGGGAAGAACGGTGGGGCCGTAAAAGCGAGCGACATCATATCGAAAATCGGACGCAACGCGCGGCGCACGCGAAACAACACCTCCACCGTCGAAGCGGAGCGGGTGCTGGGGAAATATGCGACCGAATTCAAGAAGCTCGACGGCCAAGAGTGCGAACTGCAGGGCCTGGCCTATGAGTCCGTCGAGCTCGGTGCCCGCCTTCCGCACCAGCTCAGCGTGGACGCCTACGGCGAACTGATGAAGGGACTCGGCCGTCCTTGGTCAGGGACGGAGACGGCCGCCGCTCGACCATGCGAGAACGTGTACGAGACAACGTCCAAGAAGCGAAGAGTCTGATCTCCCGCCCGATGCGAAAGGTCGGCGGGGCCGTACTCCGCCCCGCGCGCAAAGTCGGCGAGGCCACGGCGCGCCTCACCCACGGATTTCGCAATGCGCTGCCGGGCTTCAAGCCCCGCGTCTCCGTTCCGTCCTCGGCGCTCAACGACACCAACAGGCCCTTGCCCGACGTCTTCCGGTGGGCAACGCCCGAGGTCGTGACCGCGCTGAAGGCCGGGGGGCAGACAGCGACCCGCGGCTCGGGCGCCGCGCTGGAGAGCCTCGGCTTCGAGCCGGCCGCCCGGACACGAACGAACTCCCGGGCATCGATCGATCACCTGCTGCGCGACCCCGCTCTCAGCGCACTGACGGCGATGGGCGCCGGAGCGGACAAAGCCCTCGAACGGGCATGACGATCCAAGGGACCGGGAGCGCCCCGGACAGCCGATCTGGGACGGCCGACCGTGTCGTACGGTTCAGGCCGGCCCGGTGCGGCGCCGACCCGGTCCCCGCGCCCAAGGCTCGGGGCGCCCGAAGGCCGCGCCTGTGGTGCTTCGTCTTTCGAGCAAGCTGCAGTCCGGGCCAACATCCGCACCGCCGTCGAGGGCTCCCTCAAGCGCCTGCGCACCGACCGGATCGACCTCTGCCACCAACACCGGGTCGACCGGAACACCCCCATCGAGGAGACCATCGGCACCGTGGCCGAGCTGGTCACGAAGTCGTCGGTGTCCCAGACCCGTCCTCCGCCGCGTCCAAGTCCACGCCGGTGATCTCGCGTAACGCGCGCCGTCCCTCAAAGTCCGAACTCGGCACGGGCGATGCCCAATGCGAAGCACGCCTCACGGATGACCGTCCGCTCGCTCGGGTCGAACCTGCCGTCGGCGCCGCCGATGACGATGCCGATCTGGATGACCGCGCGCGCCTCGTCCGGTTTCGTCTTCGCCTTGGCGATCTCCTTCATCACCTGTGCCTTGCCGAGCCGGAAGTCGGTCGACAACCGATCGGCGTGGGCGCGGAAGCGACGCTGCAGGTCGTCCTTGTCGAACTGGCGCAGAGCTTCGTTGTCGGCGATCAACTGTGCGACCTTCCGCGCCTCGGCCTCGTCGATCCTCCCGTCCGCGGCGGCGACCAGCGCGCACATCGCCATGCTCGCGTCCCGGAACGCGTCGCTGGTCAGATCCTGCCTCTTCGCGGTCAACTGCGTCTGCATCTGCTGAACGGACTGCTTGACCTTGTCCCACAGGGGCATGACGTCTCCGTACGTTGCCGCGTCTCCGATCCCGCGCGGTAGCCGCTCGGGCGCACTCCATCCCGACCAACGTAGAGGAACACGGCGTGCGGATGCGGCGCGGGTCGCTAGTGCGCCGCATCGGAGTCAGGTGTCGGTCGCCCGGGCGAGGAGGGCGGCCAGGGCGGCCGGTTCCTGGACGGCGGAGATCGGGGGGCCGCCGTCGACGAGGAGTGTCGGCACGCCGGTGATGCCGTTGTCGGCGGCTCGGCGTTCGTCGGCTCGGACTTCGTCGGTGAATGCGGTGCCGGCCAGGAGTTCGCGTACCCGGCCCGGCGACAGGCCGGCGCGGGTGCCCAGGGTGCGGAGGACCCGGTGGTCCGCGATGTTTTGGCCCTCGGTGTGATAGGCGTGCAGCACGTGTTCCAGGACGCGGTCGGCCAGGTCGGTGGTCGCGGCCAGGTGGATCAGGCGAATGCGTCCCGGGCAGCTTCGGCGAGCGGGGTACCGAGGCTGTCGGGGAGCAGTTCGGCTTCGGACAGCGCGGCGGGCAGCGTCTGGCGCGCGGCCTCGGCGGTGGCGGCGGAAACGCCGTCCGGCATGCGCCCGTCGATGGATTCTGCGTAGACGGCGGCGGCGACGCTGCCCATGACGGCGATGCCCAACGCGCCGCCGAGTTCCGCTCCGGTCTCGGACACCGCCGAGGCGGCGCCGGCGCGTTCGGGCGGAACCGCGTCCAGACCGGCGCCGGTGCCGAGCGCCATGAAGGGTGTCAGTCCCGCGAAGAGGAGAACTGATCCGGCCACCAGGACCGCCGGATTGCGGTCCACCTGGGTGAGCAGTACGGGACCGAGGATCGCCAGGGCGGCGCCGGCGCTCATCAGCACGGGCGGGCGGATCCGGTCGGCCAGGCCGGAGGCCGCCGGCGCCACGGCGGCACCGGTGACCGCGGTGGGAAGTTGCCAGAGCCCCGCCTGCAACGGCGGGTAGCCGAGCACCAGTTGCAGGTACTGCGAGGTGAGGAGACTGGTTCCGAGCAGGAGGAAGCCGACCAGCACCATGCCCGAGACCGCGACCGCGAACGCCGGCGTCCGGAAGAGCCCGAGATCCAGAAACGGCTCGGCCGATCGGCGCTGCCGGCGCCCGAACACGACTCCGGCCGCCACGCCGAGGGCGAGCCCGGACAGGGATGGCACGCCGGGACCGTGGACCGCGAGTTCCTTGATGCCGTACACAACGGCGAGGGGTGTCACCAGCGACAGGGCGAGACTGGCCGGATCCGGACGCCCGACACCGCGTGCGGGTGGATCCGGAAGCAGGAACATGCCGGTGGCAAGCAACATCGCCATGGTCGGCACGGCGAGCAGGAACACCGACCCCCACCAGAAGTACTGCAACAGCACCCCTCCGACCAGGGGGCCGAGCGCGTCGTCGTCCGGGACCTCGCGTCGTTGTGCGACGACGCGCACCTGCTGTTCACGTTGCGCGTCGCGCTGCCCGAGGTGCGGGTGCACGCCGCGCGCGACGCCGACGGCGTGAACGCGTGGATCCACGACGGCGACACCGCCTGGGCCGTGTACTCCGCACAATCGGGCGGCCGAACCACGCTGTACCAGGGCGGAGCGCGGCGACCGGGCGACGAGTTGGAAACGGCCTGGGACCGGTGGATCGCGGCGGCCGGTCCGGGGCTGTACGACTACGGAATGACCGTCACGCCCGCCACGCAGTACGTCTGGGCCCACCACCCCGACACCGGGCCCAGGTGGCCGGCGACCACGTAACCGCGTGTGGACGCCCGGCCGCGGCTGTATCGCCTTCTGTGACCGTTCGCCAAAGACGACACCGATGGAGCATGCCGAGCAGGCCCGATGCTTCGCGTTGATCGCGTTGGGTGGCAACCGTTGGATCGCGCCGACGACATCGCTTCAACAGGCCGGCAACCCCGCAGCGAGCAGCGAGCTTTCGCCGCCTTCCCGAGGGCGCCCACTCGACCGTGGCGACCATACGGGAGGGCGGGTCGGGGCCGACGGTCGCCCACCGGCCCGACCCTCTGCGAACCCGAGGGGGGTTGCGTCCTGGTGGCGGCCGGCTCGGCCGCCACCCACCCCCTTCGTGGTACCTCGACGTCGTCGCGATCCCTGCGGTGCACGTCCGGATCCTCGGCCGGCGGTTCCCGGCGCCCCCGCGCCGTGGCCCCGGAACAGCCGCCAAGGCGTGGCCGAAACGGCCTACCTCGAAGAATCTCGAAGAATTCCGCATGCTCCGTGCCCCTGGCCCCATGGCCGTTCGGGCCGCCGCGCTCCGGTCGAGGTATCCCGATCAGGCTTTGCCGTATTTCCAGCCGGTGCAGAAGTCCGTCGCCTGGTTCCGGCAGAGTCGGATGCGGATGTCGCCCGACCCGTAGTAGACGTAGCTCGCCTTGGTGCCGTACCCCGTGTTGTTGTACACGGTCGTTCTCGTGCTCCAGACACCATTGGTCTTGCCCTGCAGTTGAATGAACACGCCGTAGCCGTCGGCCCGCATGTCCCAGACCGTGCCCTCGTTGTCGACGGCGTCGTAGTACGACGAGGCCACCATCGCACTGCCGACGTAGAGCGAGATGTAGTCCGTGCCGGCGATCGCCTGGGCCTGGCCGGTCATCGTGACAGTGGCGGTGAGCGCGAGCCCGGCGGCTGCGCCGGACTGGGCGATCCGCTTGGTGATGGTACGCAAGGACGTTCGTTCCTTCCTGGAACAAGAAGACATTCGGGCGAGGGGTCGTTCGGGCAAGGGGTCGAGCCGGGTCTGCGCAGCGCTGCCGGCGGCACAACGCGCTCGTTCGCCGCACGTCATGGACAGCATCGGCGTTGCCGCTCCCGGCCTGGTCCGGCGGTGGCCGGCGCAGGAATCGAAGACGCCGACTCAGGCAGCCGCAGACCGGGTACGCATGGGTGTACGGGCGGATCCGTTGGGAGACGACGACAGTCAGCGGATGTGCGAATCCAGGATCACCGCGGGACAGGCGGCACTTCGAGGAGTTCCCCCGCTTCCCGGACTACAGCGCCGCGCGAACGTGTCGGCGGAGCAGGGAAGTTCCGATGATCCGGCGGAACGCTCGCGACACACGGGCGGTGATCCCGTCGGCGACCGCCGACGGCGGCGTGTCCCGTAACGAAGTCACCTCGAATCCTGACGGCATGATCGTCCTCTTCTGTCACGGCACCTATCCAGGCCGGCCAAAGTCTCGTCTCGGTGCGGTCGGCGGTGATGAGCACGCTAGAGGGGGAAACCCGGACCGAACTACGACCGTCGTGCACCAATTTCCGCGGCGGATGGGGCCTTGTGCACCATCTCTCCCACCGGATGTGCGTGGCGGACGCCACCGCTCGTCCACCGGAGGGATCGCGTGCACCGACGCGCGCGGCGTCGCTGAAGGCCCGGGCGTCCGGAGCAGCGTCGAACCGGTGTCGCCGTCCCCTCGTACGGCTTCCGCGCGCCGGCCACGAATGCAGCACTCGGGAGGGGAGGGTGCGGGTTCGCCTCCGACTCCCATCAGGTCTCGCCGATCCGGTCTCGCCGATCCGGTCCGGCGAGTTCGCGGGGGTTTACCCGTTCCGTTGTGTGGACACTCGGGTGTTCGTCCGCGGGCGCTTTCATCCTGCGGTGTCACGCGAGGAGCGACGAACATGACAAGCAGGTACGGGCGTGCCGCGGGAGCGATTTCGATCGCCGCGGTCCTGGTCCTGACCGCGGCGGCGTGCGGTGACGACGACAACGACGGGGGCGGCGACACGTCGACGCCCTCCGCGATCGTGTCCGCGCTCGAATCCGCCGGCAAGGAGGCCAAGGACGCCGTCGCGTCGGCGAGCGCGTCCGCGGCGTCCAAGCTGGACGAGATCAAGGACGGCGTCGACGCCAAGGCGGACGCGAGCGTCGGCCCGACCAGCGTCGACGGGGACCGCACCACGGCCGAGGTGACCGTCGCCAACGGGACCGACAAGAGCGCCGAGTACACGCTCACCGTCAACTTCCGCGACGACGCCGGCAACATCCTGGACGTCGTCGTGGTCGACATCGACAACGTCGGCTCCGGCAAGCAGGGCAAGACCACCGCCCGCAGCCACCGCACCCTCTCGGGCCCCACCAAGGCCGACATCGGCCGTGCGATCCGGCACTGAACACGCCGGGGCCGGGCAGGGCCGAATCCGGACCGCACGGCCGGATCCGGCCCGACACGCCGGTCGGGGCTCCTCCAGCCTCGCGCGGCCGACCAGCGCGGGACGCCCGCCCCGACCGTGCGGCGCCACCGTCGTCGACGGCAGCCGGCGCGAGGAGCGTCAGGAGACGTCGCCGGCGGCTTCCCGGATGGCCTTGTCGATGTCCTTCGAGCTCACGTCGAGATCCTTGGCCACCTGCTTCTCGGCCTTCAGCTCGGCCTTGGCCAACGCGTGCTCGAGCGTGCTCTCGCCGACGATCACCAACGCGGCCTCGCCCTCGTCGATGAGCTCCCCGAACTCCTTCACGTCGGCTCGGGACATGCCGCGCCACAGGTGGCCGCCCACCCCGCCCGCGGCCGCCCCGACGATGGCGGTGCCCACGATCGCCGGCGGGAACAAAAGGCCGACCAGCGCACCTGCCGCGGCACCGCCCCACGCGCCGTGCCGGGTAGCCGTCTCGTCCTTGTTGACGTGCACTTTCCCGCCATCCTTGGTCACCACCGACGCGTCGTAGCTGCCGACGGCACCGAGCGTGTGAAGCTCCTTCACGACCTGGTAGTCGGCACGAGCCGCGGTCTCGTCCGGATAGGTCCCGATGTAGATGAACACTGCCTCGGGCTTCGCCATCCCATTGATCCTTCCTGTGCTCACCCCTGGCTCACCGCACCCGGAAGGACACGGCGACGATCGACGGCCGCACCACGGAACGTAGGCGACGGACCCGCCCAGGCCGAAAGCCGTCCGATCTTGTGGGTCGGTTCCAGCATGTGCTCCTCCACCCGACTCGGCATCCCGTGCGACGGCAAGCCGACCACCGCGCCACCGGCGCTGCGGATCGCGTCCTTCGGCAGGGCCGAAGGTGAGGCCGACGGTGAGGCGGCGACCGCGGTCAAGCCGAGCCGGGACGGCCACGCGCGGCGCCGTCTGCCAGGTCCGCTCGACCGGTGCACCGAGCAGCCGACCTGCCGGAGCGAACAGGCCCGGCCCGGCGTTGCCGGTGAGCGTTGGGTTCAACGGTGAACGTCGGGTTCGACGTGAGCAGCGGAGCGGGCCGAGTCCACGATCCACGAAGCCTCGCCGGGCGTTGCTCTATGCTCGCGACGATCAACGTTGGGCGAGTTCGGGGGAACGTCATGCGTCAGAGAATCATCGGTGTCGTCGCGGTGGGGGTGCTCGGGCTCGGGAGCCCGATGTGGCTGTCCGGCTGTACCTCGTCGGATGGCTCGGGTTCCTCCGCGTCGAAGGGATCCCCCGGGCCGGCGAATGGCCCGAACACCGGGAAGGGGCCCGCCTATTCGGGTCCCACGCTCCCGGGGCTCCAGCCGGGCCCGGTGTGGTCGCTCCCGACGCCGGACGGGGCGGGCGGCGAGATGCCGAACGTCTTTCCGGTGGGTACCGCGGTTGTTGTCGCCACCCCGAACGGCGCACGGACGGCGGTGGAGTTGCGGGACGTCGCCACCGGACAAGTCCGCAAAACCTTCACCGCCGACGGCCGGGTCAGCGGTGAAACGTGGTGGGGCAAGCCGGCGATCGTGGTCCGGGGACAGCGCGTTGTGCCGTCGGACGGCCTGAGCGCCGAGAAGCGCTCGTGGTCGGTCGACGCGTACGACGAGCGCGGCGAGCCGCTCGGGCGAGCCGAACTGCCCTTGTTGGGGCGGGAGAACACCACAGGCGCCGCGGTCGAGGACGGCTGGCTGATCCGGACCACCGACAGCCGCCCGGGTGGGAGTGTGACCGTGTTACGTGCCGGCGACACGGGGCCGGGGCATCAGTTCACCTGCGCGAGCGATTGCGGTTTCTCGGTCGGGGGTGGGCGTCGCGCCTCGGTGGTCGGTGGTGGCGAGGTGCCGCTCCTGGTGAACGGAACGGTGTTCACGGTCGAGCGCACGGGCACCGCCACGCTCGCCCCGCGTCGGATCGTCGCCCATGACGCGGCCTCCGGCGCGCGGCTGTGGGCCACGGATACCGTGGAAAAGCCGGCCGGGGCCGATGCGAAGGCATACGACACCGGCTCGCTGCCGGACGTCCTCGGCTCCGTCGGCGGCAAGATCGCCATCGCGTGGGACACGAAGCCGTACGGCCAAGCCGCGGTGCTGAGTCTCCACGATCCGGCCACCGGTCGCCTGGTGGCCACCGGGCCCACCAGTCCCGAAGGGGCCTCGACCGTCCTCAGCGACGCGACCGGCGCGGTGGCGGTGCTGGGCAGTGGCGGCAGCAAGTCGCGGAGCACCGTCTGGGAGCCAGCGTCGGGCCGTATGTTGTGGCAGCAAGCCGCGGACGAACGCCCGCTCAGCGCCGACAGCGTCGTCGGTGGTGTGCTCTACGGGATCCGGGCCGACCAGGACATGATGAGCACCAGGACCCCCATCGCCGTCGACGTGCGCACCAAGCAGGTTCTGGCGCAGGGCTTCGACACGATCTACCTACCGAAACCGATCGGCGACCGCTTCGCCGTGGTCACCACCCGCCCGGCGATGTTCGTCTTCGCCGTCCAGCCCCGGTAACCGCCGAGCGCCCAACCTCGTCCCGGAGTTCCTCGCGTCGCGCGCACGCCCGCGCCCGCGCCCACGCGAGGAACTCCGGGCGTTCTTGAACGGATCGCCGAGGCTCGTGCACTCGAGTCGCAAGGTGGCCACCCACAAGAACCGGTGGACCCCACCTCGCGGGGGTACCGGGGACGCCTGCACGCGCACGTCGTCGGAGCCGGTCGGCCCGTGAGCGGGTCTTCGGCGGGTTCCCGACGCGCCGCGGGTGTACGAGCCACCGGCCGGGCATCGTTTCGATCGGCCGCACCCGGTACGCCGTCGTCCGCAAACCTCGGGAGCCGGAGCCGGAGCCCGGAATCCGGAGCCGCCGCGTTCGGGTGAACGAACGCGGCGGCCGGTTGCCCGAAGGGGCGGGCGGTCGTTGGGGGTTCGTGCCTCGCATTCGCGGGGCACGACGGACGAATTTCGGGAGAGTACCTGTGAACACGTTCAGGAAGGCCACCATCATGGCCGCCGGTGCCGCCGCGCTGGTGATGACCGGCGCCGGGGCCGCCAGTGCCGGGGCCGACGCGGACGGCGCGGCCGTCGGCTCCCCCGGCGTGCTCTCCGGCAACAACGTCCAGGTCCCGGTGCACATCCCGGTCAACCTGTGCGGGAACACCGTCAACATCATCGCCGGCGGCAACTTCGCGTTCGGGAACACCTGCCTGAACATCGACGGTGACGACGACCACGGTGACCACGGCGACGGCCGGCACGGCGCCGGCCTCGCCGGAAACCACGGCTGACCCACCGAGGGACACCCTCCCTGGGACGTTCCTCCACGTCCCACACCACCGAGACCCCCGCGCCCGCATCCCGCGGGGGTCTCGGCACACCCGCGACCACATCCGCCACGACGGGGCCACCGGGTCGAGTTGCAGCGGCGTTGGCGCCTGGGCTCCGAAGACACTCGAGAGTCGTCCGGGTGTCGGATGTCGCGAGTTTCGAAGGCGCCGGGCTCTGGGGGCGGAGTCAGGAAACGCCGAGAACGGCCTTGCCGCGGACGCGGCCGTGGCCCAGGTCCTCCAGCGCGGTCGCCGTGTGCTTCCAGTCGGCCCGGTAGCCCACGTCGGCGCGCAGTTTCCCGTGGACCGCGTGGTCGAGCAGGGCGGCCAGGTCACGGGCGTCGTCGGCGTCCGGGCTGTCGTGGTGAGCATCCAAGAGGTGGCTCAGCGGGCCGGTGTCGGCGCGACGACCTTCCACCGGCACTTCCCCACCAAAGGCGACGTCGTCGGCGAAGGCGCCGGATCCAGGCGGCGCGATGCCACCACCACGGGGCCGACGCTCGTCCGCGATCGGGGGTGGCCGCTCGCCGACGCGTCGGCCGTGTCGGCCATGTCGTCAGCGCCCATGGACGGGCCGTCGTCGTCGACCGGGCGATGGGTCACGGTATCTCGAGGCCGGCGTCGCGGTCTCGGTCCGCTTCGGTCCCGGCGCGTTGCTCGGCGGTGAGTCGGGTGCCCAGGTGTCCGTTCTCGACGAGTGTGGCGAGAGTGTCCATGACGACGCGGGCGCCGAGCTGCGACGTGGTGTCGGCGACGTCGTACGGCGGGGCGATCTCGACGAGGTCCATGCCGACCAGGCCCTCCTGCGCCACCATCCGCACCGCCTTGAGTGCTTCGCGCGGCGACATGCCGCCGGGTTCGGGTGTGCCGGTACCGGGGGCGCAGCCCGGGTCGACCACGTCGATGTCGAAGGAGAGGTAGACCGCGTCCGCGTCCTTCCACGCGATCTCCAGGGCGATCTCCATGACGCGGTCGACGCCGAGTTCCTCGACGTCGAACATGGTGATGACCGTCGTGTCGCGCTCCTCGGCGACCTGGACGCCGGAGTGGTTGCCGATCCAGCCACCGATGCCTATCTGGACCAGGTTCGACGCGGGTACGTTCGGCAGGTCGGTGGCGTGCGACCAGTGGGTGGTGTGCATCCGCTCGTCCATGGTGGTGATGGCGGTGTCGATGTGCCGATCGAAGTGGATGATGCCGAGCCTGCCGTCGACGTGCTCGGCGATGGCCTTCGCGTCGGGATAGCCGATGCTGTGGTCGCCGCCGATGATCACCGGGAACGCACCCGCGTCGAGGATGTGGGACACGCCCAGGTCGACCTGGTCGAAGGTCTTCTCGATGTTGGCGGGGATGACGAAGATGTCGCCGGCGTCGCCGATGGTGATCTCCTCCAGCAGGTCCATGCCCAGGTCGGGGCTGTACGAGTCGTACAGCGCCGAGATGCGGCGCACGGCCTGCGGCCCGAATCGGGCACCGGAGCGGTAGGTGGTGCCCATGTCGAACGGTGCGCCCACCACGGCCACGTCGTAGCGACCGATGTCGCGAATGTCCTCGACGTACGGGGACTTCAGGAACGTCGGGATACCCGCGAACATCGGGTCCAGCCCCCGCGAGAACAGCGAGATGTTGCGGTCCTTGACGGACCGCGCGGCCTCCAGCCCCAGGTCCAGGGAGCGCTCGACCAGTTCGCGCCGCTTCACCTCGGGCACGTCCTTCAGCCGCCGCCGGGCGCGCATCCCCGACAGGGCCGCACGCTCCGTGGACGCTCCGGCGCCCTCGGTGGCGCTCTTCGGCGGGTTGGGCCGCAGCGGATTGCGGTGATGGCGCTCGTTGTACGCGCGTTGACGGTCCATGACGGCGTCCTTCCCGGGCACGCCCGGCTGCCGGCCGTCTCGAGGAATCGGGGCCCGATGGGGACTGTGCCCACCCGTCCCATGCTGCCTCCGAGTCCCCGCCCCTGCCATCCAAGGCGACGCGGGCGCGAAGCGGCGGCTGTCGTCGACCCGTCCCTTCGAGACGCCCCGGCGTCGCGTGGGATGTGGTGCGCTTTCGGTCCGGGTACGCGTGTGGCAACGGCGGTGTCGTCGCGGGCTAGTCGACCGGTTCGTGCTCCGGGATCGAACCGGCCAAGGCCGCCAGGGCCCGCAGAGCCGCCGAAAGCGCGTCCGGGGTCTGGGAGGCCAGTCCCAGTCGGATCGCATCGTGGGCGGTGGCGGGCGGGACCGCGAACGCGGCGCCGGGTGTGACCGCGATGCCCCGGCGCGCGGCCGCCGCCACGAACGTGTCCGCCCGCCACGGTTCCGGTAGTTCCCACCAGCACATGTAGGCACCGGGAGCGGTCCTCAGCCGGAAACCCGCGAGCTCGGAGCGGACCGCTTCCTGACGGACGCGCGCGTCCACGCGCTTCGCCTCCAGAACGGAGCCGAGTGTGCCGTCGCTCATCCACCCGGTGGCCGCCTCCAAGGCGTAGCGCTGGGCCGTCCACGCACCGGTTCGCAGCGATGCGCGCACCGCGCCGGCGATCCGAGGCGGGACGACCGCCATCCCGATGCTCAGCCCGGGCGTCACACGTTTGGACAGGCTGTCGACGACGACGGCGTACTCCGGAGCCTTGAGGGCGATCGGCGGCAACGCGGCGTCGTCGAACCGCGACCAGACCGCGTCCTCGATCACCGGAAGCCGCAACCTGTTCGCCAGGGCGGCGAGTTCGTTCCGCCGCTCGGCCGGCATCGTGATCGAGAGCGGGTTGTGCAGCGTCGGTTGGAGGTAGATCGCCTGGAGTCTCGCCGCACGGTGCGCGGCGGCGACGGCCGCGGGCCGTACACCGGCGGAGTCCATGGCCAGGGGGACGAGAACCACACCCAGCCGTGCGGCGATCGCGCGGACCACCGGATAGGTCAGTTCCTCGACCCCGAGCCGGCCTCCGGGCGGAACGAGCGCGGCGATGGTGGCGGCGATGGCCTGGCGCCCGCTGCCCGCGAAGAGGATGTCGGCCGGATCGGGGGCCCATCCGGCACACGCCAGTGTCGTCGCGGCCGCCGCCCGGGCCTCCGCGGTTCCGGACACGCCGACGGGGAGCAGGGCGTTGCGCAGGACGTCGGGCCGCTGCATCCGCGCGAGGCCCTCGGCGAGCAGCGGAAACTGCTCGGGGACCGTGGGCACGCTCAGTTCGAGATCGGCGGGCGCGTTCGAGGGCTCGGACAGTGCGAGGGGGCGCTCGGCGGCGGCGCGGACGAAGGTGCCGCGGCCGACCTCACCGAGGATCAGTCCCCGTCGACGCAATTCGGCGTAGACGCGCCCGGCGGTGGAGGTGGCGATGCCGTGGGTGCGGGCGAACTGCCGTTGCGTGGCCAGTCGATCGCCGGGCCGGAGCCGCCCCGCTTCGATGTCCGCCTGGACCGCGTCCGCCACGCGTCGGAAGTCTTCCATGCAAGTGCACCGCCTCGTAGCGTCCCCGAATTCTCAATTGCACCGAGTGCAATTCCATGATTGCACTGAGAACAGGATGTGCATAGCATCGCATGGTGATCGGTGCACGGGTGATGCACGCGGAACCGCCGCAGTACCGGCGGGGCCGCCGCGGTACCACTCGACCCGGTCCCAGTCGTCGACCTCGTCGACACCACGACCCGAGCCCGCACTCAGGCGAGTGCCCGTCTCGGCCGACTCCGACAAGGCCGGAGACGATGCATCCCGACTTCTTCACCCTCGGCCGAAGTCCGTTGCCCCAGCGTCTGGGTCTGTCCACCAGGGGCCTGACCGGCCCGGGGATTCAGAGAACGTCCGAGGCGGGCCGACGGGCTCGAACCGTCCTGCGTCAAGCCGTCGACCGCGGGGCGCGCCTCGTCGATGTCGAGGACACCGCGGAGGAATTGGTCGCCCACGCGCTCCACCCCTATCCGGCGCACCTCCTCGTCGCGGCCCGAGCCGGCGGCACGAACACGCGTACCGATCGTGCGTCCGCGCCGGATCACCCCGATCGGCTCCGTAGGCAGTGCGAAGCCGGCCTCCGCGGACTGCGAACGGAGGCGATCGACCTCTACCGCCTGCCCGCGGCGGATCCCGCCGAGACGCCGTCCTGGATGGACCGACTCGGCGTGCTGGCGGATCTGCGCCGCGCGGGAAAGGTACGCCACATCGGCGTCGAGGCGAGCAGCATCGCCGAGGTGCGGCAGGCCATGACGATCACCGAGATCTCCGCCGTCCACGCCCCGTACAACGTCGCCGATCGCACCACCGAGGACCTTCTCGGATTCTGCGAATCCCAACGCCTGGTGTTCGTACCCCGACGGCCCCTGGGTACCGGAGCCCGGACGAGCTCGGCCGTCACCGCCGTGGCCGAACGCCACGGAGCAAGCGCCGCCCAGATCGCGCTGGCATGGCTTCTCACCGACTCGCCGGTGCTGCTCCCGATCGTTGCCCCGAGCACACCCCGACAACTGGACGCCTACTGGGCGGCGGCCGAGATCGACCTCTCCGACTTCGACCTGGACACCCTGAACGCACTCCCCCGAACGCCCACACCGGTGTGACGCGTCACCCGCGTCCGCGTCCGAGCTCGTATCCGCGCTCGCATCCGCGTCGCCCCCGGCCGCTCGGCGACCCGGTGAGCCCATGCCGACCGCAGGCGACACGGCTCCGATACGGCTCCTCGTCGAGCAGGCGGCCCGCGCTTGGCGTCGCTTGGCCGACCCGGACACCGGCGCGGGGCGGCAAAGCACGGCTCGGGCTCAGGCTCAGACGAGGACGGTGGTGTTTTGGGGGGGCGCCCCCGGGGGGGGGGGGGGGGCCCACACC